>JAAZUX010000020.1 GCA_018623955.1 Flavobacteriaceae bacterium
CTATCGAGTGAATTGGAGAAATTGAACCAATCCTTAGATGATAAAATAATTTTTTCTGCTGTCAAGGGAGTCGTTCCAGAAAGTATGTTAATCGTGGGAGAACATCTAAACAAAAAGCTCAATGTTCCCCTAGATAAAATTGGGGTCATCGTAGGTCCTTCCCATGCTGAAGAAATCGCTATGGAACGTTTGTCCTATCTCACTATCGCCTGTGTGGAAAACAAACTGGCAAGAGCAATGGCCGCTATGCTCAAAACCCAATACATCCGAACCACGGTTTCCAACGATATCATGGGGACAGAATATGCCAGTATGCTCAAAAATATTTATGCCATTGCCTCAGGGATTGCTAACGCCCTGGGATATGGTGACAATTTCCAAAGTGTATTGATGAGTAATGCCATCAGGGAAATGAATCGCTTTATCAAAGATGTTTACAAAATGAAACGCAACATCAACAATTCCGCCTATCTGGGAGATCTTTTGGTAACGGGCTATTCTATTTTCAGCCGAAACCGTTCTTTTGGCAGTATGATTGGCAAGGGCTATTCAGTCAAGGCCGCTCAAATGGAAATGAGGATGGTAGCAGAAGGTTATTACGCTACCCAATGCGCAAAAATGATTAACCAAAATTACTCCACCAGAGTTCCAATCATAGATGCTGTTTTCAGCATTCTCTACTTGGGAAAAAACCCGGAGAAAGTCTTTAAAAAACTGGTCAAAAAATTGGATTAATTTCCCGATTGGAATTGGGAAAGAAAACGAACGTCGTTTTCAAAAAACAGACGAATATCTCCAATTTGGTACAACAACATGGCAATTCTTTCAATACCCATCCCAAAAGCATAACCAGAATATTCCTCAGGATCGATATTACAGTTTTTTAGGACATTGGGGTCGACCATACCACATCCCATAATCTCCAGCCAACCTGTTCCTTTAGTGATACGGTAATCTGTTTCTGTCTCCAGTCCCCAATAAATATCAACTTCGGCACTGGGTTCAGTGAACGGAAAATAAGAAGGACGCAAGCGTATTTTTGACTTTCCAAATAAGGCTTTGGTAAAGTAAAGCAAGGTCTGTTTTAGATCGGCAAAAGAGACATTCTTGTCAATATACAAACCCTCTACCTGATGGAAAATACAATGCGCTCTGGCAGAGATAGCCTCATTCCTAAAAACCCTTCCCGGAGAAATGGTTCGAATGGGAGGCTGATTGTTTTCCATATACCTCACTTGTACAGAAGAGGTATGGGTCCGCAGCAAAATATCAGGGTCGGTTTGAATGAAGAAGGTATCCTGCATGTCTCTGGCAGGATGATATTCCGGTAAATTCAAAGCGGTAAAATTGTGCCAATCGTCCTCAATCTCCGGGCCCTCAGAAATGTTGAAACCAATCTGAGAAAAAATTTCTACAATTCTGTTTTTGACCAAGGAAAGGGGGTGTCGGGAACCCAACTCTAGGGGAAAACCCGGTCTGGATAAATCACCTTGATCACCATGAGAGGCAGTATCGATGGTTTGGGCTTGTAGGGTTTTTACCTTTTCGGCAACGGCATTTTTGAGGGTATTGAGTGCCTGTCCATAGTCTCTCTTCTCCTTTGGAGGCACCTCTTTAAAGGCCGCAAAAAAGTCATTTAAAATGCCTTTTTTACCCAAGTATTTTATCCTAAAAGCTTCAACCTCTTCTTTGGACTGTGTGTCAAAAGCATTGACCAAGGTCAGGTTTTCATTAATCTTATCAATCATGCGACAAAAGTAAACATTTATTGAATTAGCTCACGTTTTAAAAAATACTCCACCAGTGCTTCTTTCATCAAAATACGCTGTTCCCCGGGCTTGAGCGGGGGCAACTCCTCCAAAAGTTCAAAATGGGGCCAGCCTTCTTTATCAAAAAAATCAAATCGATAGTAACCGTAGGGTTCCAGAACCGTACAAATTCCAATATGAATCAAGTTAACATTGTCGTCTTTTTTCATATTTCGATGAACTTGACCCAATTCTTGCAGACCAATTAAGTACAAAACTCCTTCTACATCCAGGGCTTCTCCATCAGAAAAACGCTCACTGAGTACGATAAGCAAACGATCCCAACGGTCCTTTAATTTCTTATCTCTGCTTTGATTTTTTCGCACCTTCAAAGATACTGGCTTTAGGATTAATCTTGGAGAGAGATTCCCAAAAAAAAAGTACATTCGCACTAGTGAATACAATCGATATCATACTGGCCATTGCCTTAGGTTTTGGATTTATTAAAGGTTTTTACAGGGGTTTTGTTGTTGAGGTAGCCAGTTTGGGAGCCTTGTTTTTGGGGCTATTGGGGGCGGTAAAATTCTCCGGTTATATTGCCGATCTATTAAATGAATTCTTTGATTGGAGTCCTGTGGCCGTCCAAACCGCATCCTATTTTATCGTATTTATCATCATTGTCTATGGCATATCGGTCTTGGCCAAAGCAGTGACCAAAATCATCAGTAAGGCCTCACTAGGACTGTTCAACAAATTTTTGGGTGCGTTCTTCGGTTTATTAAAATGGGCGATATTGATGAGTGTGGCTTTGTTTTTTTTGGAAAAACTCAACACATGGATCACAATTATCGATGCTGAAATGATGGAAAGTTCTATTCTTTACGAACCCATTACCGAATTGGGGGAATACCTTTTTAGTTGGGGAAGCGAATTGTCAAAAGAGCTCCCGGAAGATCTCATTTAAATCCTTTTAGGCTTCTCACTTTGGCGTTTTTGATCCAGCCTTCTGAGCCATTGGCAATTCTAATTTTTTGCCACTCTTGGAGTTGATCCAACATTTGAACTTTGGTTCCCTCATGTAATAAAAATAGAACCTCTGCGCGAGAATTAGGCTCAGCCCATACCTCCATTTTTTCATTAAACAGTATACCATAGGTAGTGTCGGCAGTGTTGGAGGATTTGACCACAGCAATGAACAGTGAACCGATCAGTAACAATCCAAGCACTAGGGTGGACACAAAGAAAGTTCTTTTGATCACCGGAGCCTTGTTCCACAAGTAAAGCCCCCAAAAAAGAACCAATAACCAAGCCAAAAGAATAATAAAATAAGCCCATCCGTCTTGAGAAAACAGATCAATGGTCTTTTCCCTCAGTTGGGTAATTTGGGATTTGGGCAATACCTCAACAGCGTCTATGGCCATGTTTTGAGCAAAAGCACTATTGACATTGATGTCTTCATCGGTTGGCTGTAGTTGTTTTGCCTTTTCAAAATAAAATATACTCTCCCCTACTTGGTTCAAACGATAATAGGAATTGGCCAAATTAAAATAGAGTTCGGCACTGTGCTGGCCGCTCTCCAAAATCTCTTTATAAAGCATCACCGCATTTTCAAACTGTCCGGCATTATAGGCTGAATTAGCATTTTCAAAAGTGGTTTCTGTTTCCTGACCCAAAGCCAATGAGCAATAGAGAAATGATCCGGAAAGGAGTATCAAAAGCTTTCTCATAATTTTTTATCAATATTAGAAATTACAGAAAGAGCTTGGTCAAAATCCTGTTGCATCTTGGCATCCGTAGCAGGAGAGTATCGGGCCACTTCACAGTTTTCCAACAGGGCAATAAAGGACTGAATTTCCGCTCCTGCCAATTTCTTGTCGGCCAATATCTCCGTTATTTTTTCCTTGCTAAAATCATCCGCTTTGATTTTTAACATCGCCTTCAAATAGTTATATAACGCCCTTTCGAGTGCATCGTAGAAAAGCGTTTTGTTTTTTAAATTCTTTTTGGCTTCACCCAAATATTTTTTGGACAAACGATTGGCCACGCGAAGTCGAGATCCTTCCACATCGTTAGAAATTCTTTGATTGCGCTGCATCAAAAGCACAAAAGCAATCAACAACAATATGGGGGAAATCAACAAGGCATAAAAAAGCTTACTGTTCCAAAATTCCTTTTTGACAATGGGCTCCAGACTGGGGTTCAATTTGATGAATCGGAATGACTCATCTGTATTGACCAATAGTTGCTTTGCTCCGATATTTGAAGTATTGTCACTTGAATTGTTGGCCACAGGCCCCCCATAAACATCTACTATGTGTTCGCTGGACCGCAAAGTGAAATACTTTTCTTTTTTGGGATCAAAATAGGAAAAAGACACCGGTGGTATCGGATATTTTCCCTGAAAACGTGGAACGACAGTATAATTGTCTTGAATGTTACCCTGCATTCCCGATAGGGTAGTTTTTACGTTTTCACTGTGTTCCGGCTCGAAAACTTCTAATGTATTGGGCAATACTAATTTGGGTAAGTTAAACAACTTTAGGTTCCCATTACCGGTCACCTTGAGTTTGATTTCAAAGGACTCCGTAGCTTTTAGTGCATTTTTATTGATCAGTGCATCAAAATTGAATTGTCCAACGGCTCCCATGAAATTCGCTGGTTTGTCTTTTTCTGGTAGTGGTTTGACATCGATGGTTCTTCTGCCAGCCGTAATCGTTCTGGAGGACTGCTGTAGAATACGGTTGCCAAAAAAGTCCCTGCGATTCGAAGGCAAATCGATGACCAAACTCAAACTGAGCGGCTCCAAGGTAAGCTTTCCGATTTTTTGTGGATACAGGACACTTTTCTTCCAAACCACTACATTATAGGGTTCCCCTTTGTAGGTAGCATTTTCTACCTTGAGCTGGGGGATGTCTATGTTGTGACTCCAAAAATCTGCATACTGAGGGTTCTCCACTGCTCTTCCGTCTGAGATTCGCAATGGGCTTCTAAAATACAATTTGTAGACCACAGTGATGGCCTCATTGAGGTAGGGCCGGGTATTGGAAATTTCGGCTACCAAATGGAGGTTGTCATCAATCAAGTACTCCGGGCTATTAGGGTCTCTGGGAACCTCAACAGCCTCGGTTACAGTTATTTTTACCGGAGTTGTTTTATAGATTTCTCCATCAATATCAATGGTAGCTTGGGAAATGGTTAAAGCTCCTTTTTGGGTGGGGGTCAAAAAATAGGTATAGGTCTTGGAGAAACTTCTTTTTCCATTGACCCATGAATTGCTGATGGACTGATTGGGTCCACCAACGACTCTGAACCCACTAAAACTCGGAGGAGTAAAATCATCCCCGTTTTCGTTCATGACAAAATCCACGCGCAGCCGCTCATTCAAACCCAAGCTTCTTTTACTGACTTTCGCCTCAAAACTCACCCCTTGAGCCATCACCTGAACGGTAACCATCATCATCACTAAAACGCTAACAAAAACATTTCTCATCAATAAAAACTTTACCAATCTTTCTGCCCTCTTACGGGAGTTCCCTGAACCTTTTCGGCATTGACTTTGTCTTGTACTTTTTTCTCTTGATTGCTCATGGCTTCCAACAAACTTTTTACCTGCTCAGGAGAAAGTTCTGTTTGTTGGGGTTTTGAGGGTTGCTCTTTTTCAGAATCACCCTGCTCGGGTTGTTGATCTTTTTCTTGATCTCCCTGATCTTTTTTATCCTCTTTGTCCTCTCCTTCATCCCCCTCCTTGTCCTCATCTTCCTTTCCAGAATCTTTGTCTTTATCACCTTCTTTGTTATCGTCTTTGTTGTCCTGGTCCTTTTGATCCTTCTGATCGTTTTGATCCTGCTGGTCGTTTTGATCTTGGTTTTGTTGTTGCTCTTGTTCTTTATCCAACAACTCTTTTGCCAAAGCGTAATTGTATCGGGTCTCTTCGTCTTCGGGATTGTTTCGAAGGGCATTTTTATAAGCCTCCACCGCTTTGGCATAATCTTTTTGTTTCATGAACACATTCCCAAGATTGTGAAAAGCGTGGTGTTTGCTGGATTTGTTTTCTGCAAATTTTTGGGTTTGAAAATAGCGTTGTTTGGCTTCGTCAAAATCCTGTTCTTGAAAGTGGGTGTTTCCAAGGTTGTAGAGGGCCTCCGGTTTTTCTGGGGCTTTGGAGAGTGCCCTGCGGTAAGATATTTCTGCCTCATCAAAAACCTCGGCCGAAGCTTGTTCATTTCCATCATAAATATGATTGATCACTTCCCCTTGCTGGGCTGTCAATGACATCCCAAAAAAAAGAAGTCCCCAAAAAAACATTGGCTTTTGCATCATTTTTCGTTGAACAAATTTAGACGTTGTACCCATTTGGTTTTGGTTTCAAAAAGAAACATCTCCAACAAAATTAATAGGAATCCTGCAAAAAGAAAAGCTTGAAACTGGTCTTTGTAACTCACAAATTTTTTGGCCTCAAATTCCTTTTTATCCATATTTTTTAAAGTTTCTGCCACAAAATCCACCACTGCTTGGGTATCGTTTCCATCCACATATTCCCCATCTGCTGCTTCGGCTATCTCTTGGAGTATTACAGGATTTCTTTTGGTGATCACGGTCTCCCCTTTCATGTCTTTCTTGTAGGACTCTACCACCCCATTGCGTTTGATGGGAATGGGAGCCCCTTCGTCGGTACCTACACCAAAAGTAAAAATTCGGATCCCCATATTCGCAGCTCTTTGGGCGGCAGAGGCCCCTTCTTCGGAATGATCTTCTCCGTCTGAAATCAAAAAGACCACCCTGTTGGTTTGATCCTCATCGTCGAAATAAGTTCCAGAGAGGTCCAAGGCAGCATCCAGCGCTGTTCCTTGCGATGAAAGCATATTGGTGTTGAGGGCTTGCAAAAACATTTTGGCAGCTCCATAATCGGTGGTAATGGGTAACTGTGGAATGGCTTGGGCGGCATAGGCAATGATGCCAATTCTGTCACTGGCCAGTTGATTGATGATGGCTGATACTAATCGTTTGGATTTTTCCAATCGGTTGGGGGCAATGTCTTCCGCCAGCATACTTTTGGATACATCGATGGCAAAAACAATGTCTACTCCCTCCCTTTTTACAGTCTCCAGTTGGGTTCCAATTTTGGGATTCACCAGACCCAGGATCAAAAAAGAAATTCCAAGTGAAAGCATTAATAATTTCAAAGCAGGTTTGAACTTTGAACGGTGGGGACTTAACTTTTCCATCAAGACCAAATTCGCAAATCGGTTTTGAGCACTACGTTTCCAACCCATCACCAAAAAATAGGCTACCCAGAGCAAGGGTAATATGCCCAAACCATAAAAGTAAAAAGGTGCGTCCAGTTGATACATATCAAATAAAACTTCTAAAAAGGGTGTTTCTCATCAACCATTCTATAAACAGCAAAGTCAGTGCCAACAATATCAAAGGCCTGAATTTTTCGTCATAATTATAATACTTGAATTCCTCAATTTCGGTTTTTTCCAGTTTGTTGATTTCATCATAAATCTCCTCCAGTTTTTTGTTATCCGTTGCACGGAAATACAATCCTCCGGTATTTTTAGCAATGTTCTTCAGCAATTCCTCATCAATTTCTACTTTGGTCATTCCGTATTGAAATTTCCCATTGGGTAACAGTCCCACGGGTGCTCTTGCGGTTCCGTTACTTCCCAAACCTATGGTATAAGTTTTTATTTCGTATTCTACGGCCAATTCACTGGCGATTTTTGGATCGATAAAGCCGGAGTTATTCACCCCATCGGTCAATAAGATGATGACCTTACTTTTGGCACGGCTGTCTTTAAGTCGGTTGACTGCAGTGGCCAGTCCCATTCCTATGGCGGTTCCGTCATCGATCAAGCCCTCAAACTGAATTTTACTCAGTGCATTTTTGACGATGGCACGGTCACTGGTAATGGGGGTTTTAGTATAACTTTCCCCCGCGTAAATCACTAATCCTATACGGTCGCTCACCCGGTCATCAACAAAAGATGCTGCTACCCTTTTGAGAGCAGTCAAACGATTGGGCTTTAAATCCTGAGCCAACATACTCGAGGAAATATCAATGGCCATTACGATGTCAATCCCTTTGTTGGTCTTGGTTCGGGTAGAGACATCCATGGTTTGGGGACGGGCCAAAGCCATAACAATCAGCACAAGGGACAAAATTCTCAAAACGAACAACAGCGGTTGCAATCGGGACAAAAAACTGGACTTGGATCGAAAGCCCTCTAGGGAAGAAATTTTTAAAACTGCTTGTGACTTTTTTCGGGTAAAGACATGCCATCCCACTACCAAAGGAATCATAGTAAGCAACCAAAGGTAATCGGGATTCGCAAAATAAATGCCTTCAAACATCGCTTATAATTCTTTTATCAATTCAAAACTGTCCATGACCCTTTTCTCTATGTCTTCACCATAGCGGTCATCCTTTTCGTAAAGCAAGGTCATGTTGATCCCCCCCTGTTCAAAATCAAACACATGAGTGGTATAGTTACAACGAACTCTTTTATTTTTTCCTTTTTTTGGATAATCAAGGGTGCCAAAAATTTTAAGTGCTGGCAGGCCCGATAAGGTAGTGATTGCCTCGTCTTTGATCAGAATATTGACCGCCCCTCTGGATTGAAAATCGTTGATGATTTCATTGATCAATTCCTGAACTTTTTCTTTTTGTTGGGCCTCCTTGTCTTCTTTTGAGGGAACCTCTTCACCTTCTTGTTTAGGTGGTTTTTGCGTAAATACCAAATCGATGAAGAAAGAGGCGTCATAGTCACCGGAGGAAAAACGCAAAGCACCTCCTTTTTCTGTTTTTACCCTTCTCAAAACTTCGGGTGTGGAAATTTTTACGGGAGGAGTTCCGTATTGACTGGTGATCCACTCCTTGTTTTTTAATTTAATGGTAGGGTAACCCATCAGCGTGTCTCTTACCGGATAATAACCATAAATTGATATGGCTGCACCCAAACTTAATATCACCAAAACCCCAAAGGAGGCCAAACTCCACTGCAGTTGTTTTTTTCTTCTTTTTTTGGCCAATAAAAGGCGGTATTCCTCTCTTTCTCTGATCTCCTCGGGAGTGGGTTCTGGTAGGGCTTCTTTGGTTTCTATCACTACACCTTCCACCAATTCCCTGTCTTTGGAGGTAGTGCCAAACTCTGGGGTAGATCGTGCAAACTTGACCAAGTCAGCAGTCTGTAAAACCGTTTTGAGATTCTTGATTGTTTGCCTTTCCAACTCCAACTGCCCCGATTGTTTTAAGGCTTCTAATTTTAGCAACAACTCATTGGTGGTACTCTCTAGGGCTGAGATTTTGGCCTCTTCCTCCAGATAGCGCCTCACCACATCAGTGAGTCTCGAATAATACTGTTTGTATTCCTCCTGTAAGGAGGGC
>JAAZUX010000211.1 GCA_018623955.1 Flavobacteriaceae bacterium
GCTCATTGTTGGATCCATACTTTACTTCAACGATCAGGTTACTATTAAGGAGCAATTACCCGAAGAACAACAGGTCGTTCAACATCATGGGAAAGTTCAAATTTTTGGTGATGCTCATAAATCTACTAAAACTACCGTGCCTTTTTTTAAAAATAATGAATTAGACTATACGTCTTTTTTAAGTTTTTTAGGAGAAGGTCATGAAAGATATGGTTGGTTGGTTTTTATTTTGGTGACAATTTTTATTGTAACAGGGGTCTCTAATGGGGCTAATTTAACAGATGGTATCGATGGATTGGCGACCGGTTCCTCTGCAATAATTGTCATTGCTCTGGCATTGTTTGCATGGGTTTCTGGAAACATCATTTTTTCAGATTATTTAGATGTGATGTACATTCCTAATTCTGGGGAGATGACAGTCTTCATTTTGGCTTTTGCAGGAGCTCTGATCGGATTTCTGTGGTACAATACTTATCCAGCTCAAGTTTTTATGGGGGATACCGGTAGTTTAACAATAGGAGGTATCATAGCAGTCATCGCAATCTCCATACGAAAGGAATTACTGTTGCCTATCCTTGCAGGAATTTTTGTGGTTGAAAATTTATCTGTGATCATGCAGGTATCTTATTTCAAATACACAAGAAAAAAATATGGTGAAGGAAAAAGAATTTTTAAGATGTCTCCTTTACATCATCACTATCAAAAATCAGGATATCACGAAAGTAAAATAGTGGTTCGTTTTTGGATTGTGGGAATTCTTTTGGCAGTATTTGCAATAGTAACACTGAAATTAAGATAAATATTTTTCCCTAAAACGGGGAAATTGATACATAATGAAAAGATTGGTAATACTTGGAGGAGGTGAAAGTGGAGTTGGATCCGCAATATTGGGGAAAAATAAAGGATATGAAGTTTTTGTATCTGATATCGGAAGTATTAGCCATACATATAAAGAAGTTCTTTTACATCATAAAATAAATTTTGAGGAGCGTCAGCATACTAATGCATTGATTTTAAATGCCAGTTTGGTTGTAAAAAGCCCGGGCATACCTGAGAGTGTTCCCATTGTTCAACAATTGTATCAAAAGGGAACATCTGTAATCTCTGAAATTGAATATGCAGCAAAGTTTTCAAATGCAACCCTAATAGGGATCACGGGATCCAATGGGAAAACAACGACAACACTTTTGACACACCATTTGTTAAAAGCAGCAAAAATGAATGTAGGAGTGGCAGGTAACATTGGGACTAGTTTTGCTCAACAAATAGCAGAAGAAAAATTTACAAGTTATGTTTTAGAGTTGAGTAGTTTTCAGTTAGATGGAATCAAAGATTTTAGACCTCATATAGCCATCATCACAAATATTACTCCAGATCATTTGGATCGATATGAACATGATTTTGATCAATACATCGCCTCAAAATTTAGGATTACAAAAAATCAATCGGAACATGATTTTTGGATATATGATGCTGATGATCAGACCATAAGTCAATGGTTAGAGAACCATAAGACAAGAGCAAAGTTGGTTCCATACTCGATAAAAAGAGAATTGGACTATGGCGCTTTTTTAAAAGATAATAAGATAATAACAAATATAAATACAGAGAAATTTAGTATGGAAATAGCTAAACTTAGATTACAGGGAAAGCACAATTTAAAAAATACAATGGCAGGAGCTTTGGCATCACAATTATTGAATGTCAGAAGTCAAACGATTAAAGATAGCTTGACCAATTTTGAAGGAGTGGAGCATCGACTGGAAAATGTACAAAAGGTCAATGGTGTTCAATTCATAAACGATTCTAAAGCCACCAATGTAAATGCTACTTTTTATGCATTAGAATATTTAAAAGAACCTGTTGTATGGATCGTTGGAGGAGTAGATAAGGGAAATGATTATGAAGATTTATTGCCTTTGGTTAGAGAGAAAGTGAAGGCCATTGTTTGTTTAGGTTTGGACAATGAAAAATTAAAATCTGTTTTTTTTAATGTCGTAGATATGATGATAGAAACTGCAGGAGCAGAAGAAGCTGTCAAAGTAGCTTATAAGTTGTCGCAAAGAGGAGACACCGTACTGTTATCTCCAGCATGTGCTAGCTTTGATTTGTTCGAAAATTATCAAGATAGAGGACGTCAATTTAAAGATGCGGTCAGAAATTTATAATAGGATCAATGAATCCATAGGGAAGATGAATAAGTAAAAAAGTGAAAGGAATTTTTAAACATATCAAAGGAGATAGAAGTATTTGGGCTTTAGTTGCTATTTTGGCATTATTCTCTTTCATGCCTGTCTATAGTGCCAGTACAAACTTAGTTGGTGTTGTTGGAGGTTCTACTCTTGGTTACTTAGTGAAACATGTCGTGTTACTTGTTATGGGATTTGCCATCATTTTTACAGTGCATAGAATTCCTTATAAATATTTTAGTGGGGGCTCAGTTTTAATGCTTCCCACTGTTTTTTTCTTATTGATCTATACATTGGCTCAAGGCACTACAATTGGTGGTGCCAATGCAAGTCGATGGATTAGTATCCCATTTATAGGAATAGGTTTTCAAACGTCAACTTTAGCTGGGTTGGTGTTAATGGTCTATACAGCAAGGTATTTAGCAAAAAATAAAGATGTAGAAATAAAATTCAAAGAAAGCCTATTGCAATTATGGCTTCCTGTTGGATTGATTTTAATGTTGATATTACCTGCAAACTTTTCCACAACTGCCATTATTTTTTCTATGGTGCTGATGGTAGTCTTTGTTGGTGGATATCCCATAAAATATATAAGTCTTATCGTTGGAGCTGGTATTTTGTTGTTGTTTATGTTTGTTGTGACAGCAAAAGCATTTCCTGACCTTATGCCAAATAGGATAAATACTTGGGGTAAAAGAATTGAAAATTTTTCTAAATCTGACGGGCAAGAAGCCTATCAAGTAGAAAAAGCTAAAATAGCCATCGCAACAGGAGGACCTTTGGGGAAAGGGCC
>JAAZUX010000212.1 GCA_018623955.1 Flavobacteriaceae bacterium
AAATTAAGAATTAAAAATATCCAATTGTATCTTGAAGAAATCAAATCATTTGATTCTGAAAGAATTGATCACGTAAAAAAACGTTTGCAAAAATCAATTGAGACCTTAGAAGTAACAATTGATCAAAACCGTTTTGAACAAGAATTGATTTATTATTTAGAAAAATTGGACATCAATGAAGAAAAAGTTCGATTGGCAAATCACTTATTGTATTTTTTACAAGAATTGGATACGGAAGATTCCAATGGAAAAAAATTAGGATTTATTGTTCAAGAAATTGGGAGAGAAATCAATACAATTGGATCCAAAGCAAATTATGCACCGATGCAGAAAGCGGTTGTACAAATGAAAAATGAATTGGAAAAAATTAAAGAACAGATTTTGAATGTTCTTTAATAAAGTATCTAAAGTAACCCATCAATATTACAAAGAAAGCGAAACAAAAACATGAGTCCATTTACAGGTAAATTAGTTGTTTTTTCAGCACCCTCAGGTTCGGGGAAAACAACCATCGTTCGTCATTTATTACAGCAAGAGAGGTTTGGGCTAGAGTTCTCCATATCGGCGACTTCTAGAGAGCCGAGAGGGAACGAAATTGACGGGAAGGATTATTATTTTATTTCCGCTACCGAATTCAAAAAGAAGATCAAATCCAATGAGTTTCTGGAGTGGGAAGAGGTGTATATTGATAATTTTTATGGCACTTTAGAAAAAGAAGTCTCCAGAATTTGGGCTCAAGGGAAGCATGTTATTTTTGATATCGACGTTGCTGGTGGATTGAGGATTAAGAAAAAATTTCCCAACCGAACATTGGCTGTTTTTGTCAAGCCACCGGATATCAATGAATTGATCATTCGACTGAAAGAAAGAGGTGAAGAATCTCCAGAAAAAATTGCGATGCGTGTTGCCAAAGCACCCACAGAAATGGCAACTGCACCTCAGTTTGACACCATCATTTTAAATGATGATTTAGAAATTGCTCTTCAAGAAGCAGAACAACTGGTTGATGACTTTTTAAAGAGATAAAGAAAAATGAAAGTTGGATTGTATTTTGGAACGTTTAATCCGATTCATGTAGGGCATGTAATTATTGCCAATCACTTTGCCGAATACTCTGATTTGGATGAGGTTTGGATGGTCATAACTCCTCAAAATCCACACAAACAAAAACGCTCTCTTTTGGCGAATCATCACCGATACCAATTGGTTTACTTGGCTCTTGAAAATTACACAAAAATAAAACCTTCTAACATCGAGTTTCATCTTCCACAGCCCAATTATACGGTAAAAACACTTGCGCACATCACTGAAAAATATCCACAACATGACTTTAGTTTGATCATGGGAGAGGACAATTTAAAGAGTTTTCATAAATGGAAAAATTATGAGACCATTATAGACAATCATGATATCTATTGTTATCCAAGATTTTCTGAGGGTAAAATAAAAACCAATTTTGAAACACATCCTAAAATTCATCAAGTGGATGCCCCTAAAATTGATATTTCTTCCACAGATATTCGTCAAGGAATAAAGAATCAAAAGAATGTAGCACCCATGTTGCCAAATGAGGTTTGGACATACATTGATGAGATGAATTTTTATAAAAAATAAGCGGTAAAGGCTTTTTTTTGTCCCTTACCTTAAGAGACTTTATTGAATTTTTGTGATTTTATTTCATTTATTTTAGGGTCAATATTCAAATAAAAAAATTCACGTACTTTTGTGTTATCATAGGAATTTAAATGGCTGAAAGCACACAAAAAAAGGGAAAATTAAAACAGAAACTTACCAACAAATATCGATTGGTTGTTTTGAATGAAAACACATTTGAAGAGCGATTTTCATTGATGTTGTCACGATTGAATGTCTATATTTTTGGAACTCTTTTTTCTTTTTTACTAATAGCGATCACCATTCTACTCATTGCTTTTACTCCCATCAAGGAGTACATTCCAGGCTATGCATCAGCAAAACTAAAAACAGAGGCGATCAAGCTTACCATAGAATCTGATTCAATAAAAAATAGATTGGCAGTTCTTGAACGTTATACCAAATCAATTAAATCAGTATTGACAGGAGAGGTTACCTCCGAGGATACGATTGATTCCATTCAAGATTTGTCAAGAAGAACTCAGATCGATGAAAATCTGCTAAATGCCACGAAACAAGATTCCATTTTTAGAGAAAAAATTGAAAGTAAAGACCGTTTTCCTCTCACAGATGCATTACAAGATAAAGTGAAAGTTGTTTTTTTTGCTCCAGTTAGTGGGACGATATCTGAAGCCTATAATTTTGAGGACAAACATTTTGCCATTGATGTGGTTGCAAGAGTAGGAACCCCTGTAAAAGCAGCAGCAGATGGAACGGTTATCTTTTCTGAATGGACCACAGAAACGGGCTATGTAATCATCATCAAACACGCAAACAACTTCATTTCAGTGTATAAACATAATGGGACATTGTTAAAGCAACAAGGTGATTTGGTAAAATCTGGCGAAGCAATTGCCAGTGTTGGATCTTCAGGAGAATTAACTACAGGCCCTCATTTGCATTTTGAGCTTTGGAGCAATGGGTATGCTGTAAATCCTTCCAATTATATAGATTTTGAATAAATGAGTCTCAAGTCACTTTTAGCAATTCCTTTTGCAAAACTCACAAAGAATAGGGTCTATCAGTGGGCCTATTCACCTCATAAAACTCAAGAAAAAGTTTTAAAAAACCTCCTCCGTCAAGCGGAAAATACTGCTTTTGGAAGAGATCACAATTTTGATCATATATCCAACTATTCAGAATTTAAGGAACAAGTACCTATCTCAGATTATGAAGGCTTGAAACATTATGTCAATCGAATTGTTGAAGGAGAAAAAGATGTCTTATGGAAAGACCGGCCCATTTATTTCGCAAAAACTTCAGGAACCACTTCGGGAGCCAAATTTATTCCAATCACCAAAGAATCCATGCCAA
>JAAZUX010000213.1 GCA_018623955.1 Flavobacteriaceae bacterium
AAGGATGGAAAGTTAATTGAGCTCAATAAAGAAGTAGATAATAATAAGTTTTCTGTGGGTGACATTTATGCCGCCAAGATCAGAAAACCCGTTTCCGGTCTCAACGCTGCTTTTGTCGGCGTAGGTCATGAAAAAGATGGTTTTTTACACTATCATGATTTAGGACCCAACCTTCCTACTTTATTAAAATATTTTAAACAGGTAAGCTCAGGTAGAATCAAAGATTATTCTTTAAAGAATTTTCGTTTTGAAAAAGAAATACCCAAGGATGGTTCCATACAAGATTATTTGAAGACCCAACAACAAATTCTTGTACAGATTGTCAAGGAACCTATTTCCACCAAGGGACCAAGAGTAAGTTCAGAGTTGTCCCTCGCGGGGAGATTCATGGTACTCATTCCCTTTTCAGATCGCATTTCGATTTCCCAAAAAATTGAAAGCAATGCCGAAAAAAATCGGTTAAAAAAACTGGTCAAAAGCATTCGACCCAAAGGCTTTGGTGTCATCATCAGAACTGTTGCTAAAGATCAAAAGGTCAAAGAACTGGATGCCGATTTGCAACAACTGCTCGGCAGATGGAAAAACTTGTGTGAGAAATTTATCAAAGTGGATCAATATCCCAACAAAATTCTCAGCGAAATCAATCGATCCTCCTCTATTTTAAGAGATATTTTTGATAACGATTTTACGGGAATCCATGTGGACGATCCGGAGATGCGTATGGAAATCATGGATTATTTGAAAACCATCGCACCAGACAAGGTATCCATTGTCAAGTATTTCAAAAATAAATCAACACCCATTTTCGACCATTTTGGAATCGAAAGGCAAATCAAAACCGCGTTTGGTACAACAGTATCCATGCAGAAAGGTGCCTATTTGGTCATCGAACACACCGAAGCACTGCATGTAATAGATGTCAACAGTGGTAATAGATCCAACAAGGCCAAGTCACAAGAACAAACTGCCTTGGAAGTCAATCTGATTGCCGCCAGTGAAATTGCCAGACAATTAAGGTTGAGAGATATGGGAGGTATTATTGTAGTCGATTTTATCGATCTCAATAGCAACGAAAATCGAAAAAAATTATTTGAACATTTTCGAAAGGAGATGGAAAGTGACAGAACCAAACATAAAATTCTGCCGCCTTCGCGATTTGGATTGATCCAGATCACACGTCAACGGGTCCGCCCCGAGATGAGTATTAAAACACGAGAACCCAATCCCAACAAAAATGGTGAGGTTGAAGCTCCCATTGTTTTAATAGACAAAATCAACGCAGAGCTTGACAAAATCGTCAAGCACAGGCACAACAAAAAGAAAGAGTTGCATTTGCATCTTCACCCTTTTGTCGCTGCCTATCTAACCAGCGGTTTCCCTTCCATCCGGGCCAGCTGGTATTTTAAACACAAAAAGTGGGTACGCATAGTACCCCGTGATGCTTACCTTTATTTGGAGTTCCGTTTTTTGGATCAAAACAGAAGACTACTCCGAACCAAATAACCGAAAACCGCCTTGACAACAGGGCGGTTTTTTTATGCCTTAGTTGTAAGGGTTCTTTTGGCTTTGCGCTTCTTTGGACGACGTACGCCATTTGACCCATTGATGATTTTTCCTCTTTTTGTCTTTTTATCGCCTTTGCCCATAATTTAAGATTTGAGATTCCAATTTAATGAAATAAAAAGTTGGGCAGTTTTTGAAGCCCCAAAAACTTGTTAATTTTGGCTATGGCGAATCCAGGAATTCCTTTATTAGAAATCCAAAAAAAATTAGAGCATTATTGTGCATATCAAGAGCGCTGCCATCAAGAAGTCTCTCAGAAACTAAAAGATCTGGGAGTGTTCGGAATCCCGATGGATAATGTTATTTCTCATTTGATTGAGGAAAATTATCTGAACGAAACGCGTTTTGCTGAACACTTTGTCCGTGGAAAATTCAGCATCAAAAAATGGGGAAAAAGACGGCTGCTCAGAGAACTGAAGCAACGCCATATTTCGGATTGGAACATCAAAAATGCAATGAAAGAAATTTCTGATCAAGCTTATTGGGAATGTGGTCAGGCCCTGGCAGAAAAGTTTTGGGAAACTCATCGAAATCGCCCACTAGCGGAGCAAAAGAAAAAGGTTTGGAATGCCATGCAGTACCGCGGTTGGGAAACCGAGCTGATCATGGAAAACATCCTTAGACTGGAGCATCAAAAGGAATAACGCAATCCCAAAAGTCCATTCCCCTTGGGCATAGGCACCAAATTGGACTCCCAATATTCTGTATTGAAAATGTTGTTAAAATACACACTCACCTGCCATCGACTAATCCTCCATTGAGCAGAAACATCAACCACTGAATAAGCATCTCCAGAGGTTCTTTCCACATATTTGTATACCAAATAGGTGTTGAGATTTTTGTGAATCGGGATCTGATAGTTGGACACAAAATGGTGTTTTAGATCGTTGTTGATGGAATAGCGGGAAAAATTAAAGCCACTGTTTTTCAGGTTGTTTTCCAAATAGGAATAACTGATCTTGAACTCGTGGGTAAGGGTATTGACCTGAATGCGGTGGGTGAGTTCAAAATCGATACCACTGGTGTTGACCTGCTGAATGTTCTCTGCCTTAAAGGGAATGCTGTCGTCCTGGCTGTTTTTAACATAATCAATTAGGTTTTTGGCCTTACGACTGAAGAAGGCCAAAGAGGCTGTTACTTTGGGACTAATAAGTCGAATGCCTACTTCGTTGGAGATGGCTTCTTCGGGCTTTAAATCGGCATTACCCAAAGTGGTTCTGTCTGAATAATAAAGATCGGTAAAAGTGGGGATGCGAAAGGTAGCCCCTGTGTTGGCATAAAGGCGAAACTTAGGGCTAATTTGCCATCCCATATCGATACCGGGAAAACTGTGACTTCCAAAATCGGAGAAATAGTTGGCCGCTATGCCTGGGGTGATGTCCACCCTGTTGTTAAAGA
>JAAZUX010000214.1 GCA_018623955.1 Flavobacteriaceae bacterium
ACATGTCCAGAGGGCGGTCAATGGCAAAGATCAGTGCCAATCCTGCTTCGGGAATTCCTGCTTGGCCCAGCACAATGACCAACATCACCATCCCGGCACCCGGCACGGCTGCAGCCCCTATAGAAGCCAAGGTAGCGGTCATGATGATCCCCAATTGGGTGCCTACACTCAGATCCATTCCAAAGGCCTGAGCAATAAATACCGCTGCTACTGCTTGATATAGACTGGTTCCATCCATATTGATGGTAGCTCCAATGGGCAATACAAAACTGGCCACTTCTTCATCCACCCCCAAATGCTCTTCTACCCTTTCCATGGTTACGGGTAGTGTCGCCGCACTGGAACTGGTAGAAAAGGCAAGTAATTGCGCCGGTGCAATCCCTTTAATGAATTTTTTAGGCTTAAATTTCACAAATATCCGAACCAGCAAAAGGTAAAACAACCCCATTAAAAACAAACCGATCACTAAAGTGAGCGCATACATGCCCAAGGCACGGAACAAGTCCAAACTGGGGGATTCGACCACCAATGCTGCCAATAGGGCAAATACTCCATAGGGGGCGACCAACATGATCAAATCGATGAGTTTGAGAATCACCTCATTGAAAGCATCGAAAAAATCTTTTACGGGTTTTGATTTTTCGGTGGGAATAAGGATCAACCCGATCCCGAAAAACAAGGCAAAAAAGATGACTTGCAACATATTGCCATTTTCTGTGGTGGCCTTAAAAATATTATCGGGAACCAAATCAACCAACGCTTGAAGTGGACCGGCATCTTTTTGTTTTTGGGCAACGGCTTGTTTTTCTGCAGCATCCGATTGGTAGGCTTCAACCAGTTCTTGACGGGTTTCTTCGCTAATGCTTGACCCCGGTTTTATGGTATTGACCATGATCAGTCCGATCATTACGGCCACCACCGTGGTCATGATGTAAATACCAATGGTACGACCTCCCATTTTAGACAGTTTGGAAATGTTTTTAAGATCTGAAACCCCCTTGATCAAAGAACCCAATATTAAAGGCATTGCGATGAGTTTTAGGGCATTGATAAAAATGGTACCAAAGGGTTTTACCCAATGGGAAATCAGTTTGGGACCGGCCTCAAATGTGGTAAAGACAGCACCCACCAGAACACCGAGGATCATGCCCAGCATAATACTCCAGTGTAATGGTAATTTTTTCATACGTTTAAATCTATGTTAACTAGTTGATATTTAATCATTTCCTTTTGTTGAGGAATTTATCTTGGTTGTTTAAATCCCTCTATGAGGGTTTCATCTGTTTAAAATTGTGTAAGTTGTTGGTAATGAGAGTTTAATCATGTCGTTGGGTATTGGCCTTTGCCGAGTTAAATGTCCATTATGGGCTTTCATACTATTTTTTGACGGCCCTGTTGAGCAAAGTTAAATCAGCCAAAACCAAAGCGGCCATGGCCTCTACTATGGGAACAGCTCTGGGTACCACACAAGGGTCGTGTCTTCCTTTACCTTGCATTTCTACAGTTTCTCCTTTGTTGTTGATGGTTTGCTGTGACTGCATGATGGTGGCTACAGGTTTGAAAGCCACTTTAAAGTAGATGTCCATTCCGTTGGAAATTCCTCCTTGAATTCCACCGGATTGGTTGGTCTGGGTAGTACCATCAGCGTTGTATAAATCATTGTGGTTGCTCCCTCTGTCTTTGGCACCTGCAAAGCCACTTCCGTATTCGAAACCCTTTACGGCATTTATAGAAAGCATGGCCTTTCCCAATTCTGCATGCAGTTTGTTGAAAGCAGGTTCCCCCAATCCCACAGGAACGTTTTGGATCACACAACTGATCACACCTCCTACAGTATCGCCTTCTTTTCGGATTTGCTTTATGTATTCCTCCATTTCCAATGCCTTTTGGGGATCGGGACAACGAACAGGGTTTTGTTCTATGGTGTTAAGATCTACTTGTTGATAGGATTTGTTCATTTGAATTTCTCCAACGGCAGAAACATAGGCTGTAAATTTAATTTTACTGAGAAATTGCTTTGCAATGGCTCCTGCCACTACCCTACTGGCGGTCTCTCGGGCCGAACTTCTTCCCCCTCCACGATAATCCCTTACACCGTATTTATCATCGTAGACCTTATCGGCATGGGAAGGACGGTATTGATCCTTGATGTGGTCGTAATCCCTTGATTTCTGGTTGGTGTTGAAAATGGCAAACCCAATAGGGACTCCGGTGGTTTTACCTTCAAAGATCCCTGAAAAAAACTCAACTTCATCGGGTTCCTTTCTTTGGGTTACTATGGCCGATTGACCGGGTTTTCGGCGATTGAGATCCCTTTGGATGGCTTCCATATCCAAGTCAATCCCGGAGGGACAACCGTCGATCACCCCCCCAATAGCAGGTCCGTGAGACTCTCCAAAAGAGGTTAATTGAAACAGTTTACCAAATGTATTTCCTGACATGTGCTTTTAAAATGCAAATATAATGGGAAAGTTTTGATTAGGCTTGGGACACATGTACCTATCCCATCATAGAGATAAAAATAATTGATAATGATCGTCAGTGGGCTTAGATTGTTTTGGATCGAATACGATGATACCCAGTTTAAAAAAATTGATCGAAAATACAATGCCTTTCTGATTACATATCTCTTGCCATGCTCTCCTCATCCCACTACTCCAATGAATATCGTCAAAAATGACCAGGGCACTGTCGGATAGGTTGTTTTTAAGTAATTCAAAATACTTTAGGGTGGCCTCATATCGGTGATTTCCATCGATAAAAACCAAATCAAAGGAAATGTTGCTTTTTACTATATTTATTAATGATTTATTGTACAATCCATGTACAACCTCAAAATGATCCTGATCCGAAAGCCTATCAAATCTGGTTGAAGCAATTTCACAAAGTCCTTTTACCCCCTCCAGAGTAATGAATTTTGTATTTTTTTTACCCTCCAATGCTTTGATGAAGT
>JAAZUX010000215.1 GCA_018623955.1 Flavobacteriaceae bacterium
GATGTGGATTTGTACGTTGGGGTATTCTTTGAGAATATTCAGTGTATGCTGAATGGGGTCTAATCGATGGCCGTGAATGTCTTTGAATATCCTCATAAATAAAACCCGAAGATAGGGAAGCCATCTAAAAAAATGGTTTTATTTTTGGATTAAGAATATGATGTACGAAACTATTTTTAACCTTTTCAATTCGGGGATTTTGCTTTTTTGGATACTCCTTTTGGTATTCCCAAAGAAGGGTTTCACCCAAAGAATCATCGCTTTTCCGTGGGTGCCTTTGGCCATTGCTATAGGTTATGTTTATTTTTTGAGTACCACCAGGGGAACCTTCTCTGCCGATTTTTCCTCCCTCAGCAGTTTGACCGAAATGTTTCAAAATGCCGAACCTCGGGGAGTGGCTGCTGGATGGCTGCACTATTTGGCCTTTGATTTTTGGGTGGGGTGTTGGATGCTCAAAAACAGCCAGGAAAAAAAAGTAAATCACCTTTGGATGATATTGCCATTACTCTGTACTTTTATGTTGGGTCCGGTAGGCGTATTGATTTACACTTTGGTCCTTTTGACCCAAAAAAAAATATTTGCTAGAACAACATGACCAATTCTTTTTTCTTGCTCACTTTGGCCCTTGGGGTCGCAACAGGTGCCTTGGGAGGCTACATTGCCGAAAAAAAGGGGAGAACTCAACGCTTTGGGTTCATCATTGGTTTTCTTTTTGGGCTTATCGGTGTTCTAGGTTTATTGCTTATGGCCGATAAATCCAAAAACGATGAGCTTTCTGACAGACTGAATTAAATTATTCATCAGAAAACACTTTTCCATAGCATATTTCCGATCAAGAGACTACACCCCAATATCAAAGGATACAGGACAAACAGCCACAGCCCGTCTTTAAAATTTAGAGCATTTCCAGCACCCCATTGGTTGAGAAAGTCGTACCAGGTTTTGAGACCCAATTGAGCGGCCAAAAAATTAGCCAATATGGCCAATACCAAAACCACCAATCCCATTAAATATAACTTAATCAATTCCATAAATTCTTTTAATTTGCAGAGATAATTTAAGGAAATGTTCAGAAAGCTTCTAAAAATTTTACTGATTATTCTTTCCCTTGTCTGCTTTTATGTAGTTTATCTGATGTATTCCAAATTATCTTATGTTGACACGCCCTACCTCTATGGAGGGATTGTACTTTTTTTGATTGGACTGTTGCTTCACCTCAAAAAATAATCTTATTCCTTGATCAGAATATAGGTTGCTTTTACTCCTGTAGCAAGATTCCACTGATTGGCGGCAGTCATCTCACCATTTTCGTCATAGACCCTGACCTCGGCCGTGTTGGGACCCGAAGTGCCTTGATTGAGTGCTACAAAATCAATCTTATTAAAACCGGGAACCAGTTCTACGGTCAAACCAACAAAACGTTCCACCAACAATACATTGGGTTGAATAACCATATCGTTGTGGAGAATTCTTACACGATCTCCATCGGGATACTCGTGGTCTCTAAAAATGATGCGGGCTTGATTGCCCTCCATTCTATAATCCCCCATGTATTGGTTGGTTCTGAATTTTTTGGGGTCTTTCCCCGCTTCGACCCCTTTGCCTTTGAGTTTTGACAGATAAATGTCACCGGGGTTCAGAAATTTCTCCTGCTCTTCCATATTTATTTTGGCGCCATCATCATCCAGCTTGGGATCGGTCATGTCTAGGGGATTTTCCAAAAAATCTCCTTTTAGATAAGGACTTTCTTCCGGTGGAGGCCGGAAAAGCGAATTGGAATCATCACTATTGTTGGAGGGAAAACGGAAAGAGGGACTGTTATTCTCAACTTGTGCAAAAGTAAACTGAAAACCCAACATCAACCCAAGCCAAATAGACACAAAGGGGGATATCAGCCACGCATCAAAATAACATTTCGAACGCATTACAAACAATTTTTTTATACAAACCTATTTAAAAATACAGAACAGTGTGATTGTTTAACAATATTTTATCAGGTTTATAGATTAATGGTTATTTTGGGGTATTAAAAAAAGAGACAATGGATTTAGTAGGAATAGATTGGGCAATCATCATCAGTTTTTTTTCAATCTCCCTTTTTATAGGGATTTGGGTTTCCAAAAGAGCGGGATCTTCCAGCAGTGAATTTTTTCTTTCCGGGCGAAATATGCCTTGGTGGTTGTTGGGGGTATCTATGGTGGCGACAACCTTTTCAACCGATACACCAAATTTGGTTACGGATATTGTCCGAAACAATGGTGTTTCCGGAAACTGGGTTTGGTGGGCTTTTCTCATCACAGGCTTGCTCACCGTGTTTGTTTACGCAAAATTATGGCGTAAGTCAAACGTAAAAACAGATATTGAATTTTATGAATTCCGCTACGGTGGCGAGCCTGCAGGCTTCCTTCGAAAATTCAGAGCGCTCTATTTGGGGGTTCTCTTCAACGTGATCACTATGTCGTCCGTAACCCTAGCGGCAATCAAAATTGGTGGGATCATGCTGGGCTTGGAGCCATGGCAAACCGTAGTAAGTGCAGGTTTGGTAACGGTTGCTTTCAGTACACTGGGAGGCTTTAGAGGGGTGCTTTATACCGACCTTTTATTGTTTGTGGTGGCCATGGTGGGATCTATTGGTGCAGCCTACTACCTGGTCAATCTTCCCGAAGTGGGTGGAATGACTGCCCTTTTGAACCACGAAAACGTCAGTGATAAATTGTCTATTCTTCCTGATTTTTCCAACGCAGACGCATTAATCACACTGCTGATTATTCCTTTGGCAGTGCAATGGTGGAGCTCCTGGTACCCCGGTGCAGAACCCGGAGGTGGAGGATACATCGCTCAGCGGATGTTGGCCTCCAAAGATGAAAATCACGCCATTGGAGCTACTTTCTTTTTCAACATCATGCACTATGCCTTACGCCCCTGGC
>JAAZUX010000021.1 GCA_018623955.1 Flavobacteriaceae bacterium
GACAAGACCAGAGCCATACTGATCTGTAACCCCAGTAATCCAACAGGTTATCTCTACAGCGAAGCAGAGGTCAAAGCTTTGATTGATTTTGCAGTGGAACAAGATATTTTTATCATCGTTGACGAGGTATACCGCGAATTCATTTACACTGAAAAGTCCCATTATTCTGTTCTAAAATCAGAAAAAGGAAGCCAACATACAGTAATGATTGATTCGGTTTCTAAACGATATAGCCTATGTGGTGCAAGAGTGGGCTGTATGATTTCCAAAAACAAAACTTTGATGGCCACTGCACTGAAATTCGCACACCTTCGATTGTCCCCACCGGCCTTGGCACTGATGGCCAGTGAAGCTGCCATTTCGGCACCACCCTCTTACTTGGAAGGTGTGAAAAAAGAATATGAAAAGAGAAAAGATGTCACTATTGCCGCTTTAGAAAAAATTGAAGGCGTTGAAGTATCCAATCCTATGGGAGCATTCTATTGTATCGCCAAACTCCCCGTCGATAGTGCTGAAGACTTTTCTAAATTTTTACTCACCGATTTTGAAGACCAAGGGCAAACCGTAATGTTGGCCCCTGCCGCCGGATTTTACTCCTCTGCTGAACTGGGCAAAGATCAAGTTCGATTGGCTTTTGTTTTGGAGAGCAGTAAACTCCAACGCGCCGCTGAAATTTTAGAAAAAGCTTTGATAGCCTACAATAATTTATAGGCATTTTTCTATATTACCCTATGGTTTTGAATTTCCAAAAAGACATTTCACTGCGTCCCTACAATACCTTTGGCATCGATGTAAAATCAAAAAAATTTGTTGGGGTTCAATCCACTGATGAATTAAAAGCGGTTTTAAAACATCATCAAGGAGCGCAGCTTTTGATATTGGGAGGAGGGAGTAACCTCTTGCTGACCCAAGATTTTGAGGGGCTTACGATAAGAATTGAAACCCGTGGAATTGAAATCGTCCAAGAGGATCAGCGCGGGGCTAGGGTCAAAGTCGCTGCAGGAGAAAATTGGCATGATTTTGTGCTGTGGTGTTTGGGTAATGATTTGGGAGGTGTAGAAAATTTGGCGCTCATTCCCGGCAGTGTAGGTGCTGCACCCATACAAAATATCGGAGCCTATGGCGTGGAACTCAACCAAGTTTTTGAAAGCTGTGAAGCCCTGTCCCTTGAGACTGGGGAAGTGAAAATTTTCAACAAAGAAGAATGTGAGTTTGGTTACAGAAACTCCATTTTTAAAAACACACTTAAAGGGCAATACATCATTGTCTCGGTTCAGTTCAATCTGAGTAAAGCGCCCCATCCAATAAATGTCTCATATGGGGGCTTGTCTGAAAAACTAGAGGGGAAAACTCCCAACATCCAAAGTATCGCCCAAGCGGTAATCGAAATCAGATCTGCCAAATTGCCCGATCCCCAACAAATTGGAAACAGCGGTAGTTTTTTTAAAAATCCAGTGATTCCCTCTAAACAATTTGTGGTACTCCAACAGCAATATCCCCGAATACCTCACTATCCGGACCAAGCTGGTAAAATCAAAATTCCTGCTGCTTGGTTGATCGATTCCCTGGGCTACAAAGGTTATCGCAAGCATGATGCTGGAGTCCACCAAAATCAGGCCCTGGTACTGGTCAATTACGGCAATGCCTCCGGTGCTGAAATCAAAAAACTGGCCCAACAGATCAGAGAGAAGGTTATGGAAAAATTTGCGATCAACTTAGAATTTGAGGTCAATATACTATAAAACTATTCCCTGTTTTTAGAGTCGATGGTGATCGTAACAGGGCCATCATTTACAAGACTGACCTTCATGTCGGCACCAAACACTCCTTTGGCTACTTTTCTGCCCAATTTTTCTTCTGCCAAAACAAGAAACTGTTCATATAAAGGGATCGCAGTTTCGTGACGGGCCGCACGAATATAGGAAGGTCGATTGCCTTTTTTGGTCGCTGCCATCAAAGTAAACTGACTGATGACCATCAATTCACCCTTTATATCAAGTAGTGAACGATTCATCACTTGGTTTTCATCATTAAAAATCCTTAAGTTGAGTAGTTTATTGACCAACCACTCCATATCGGAGGAATCGTCTTCATTTTCGATCCCCAACAGCACCAATAGACCGTGATCAATAGCACCTACCGCATCTCCCTCTACTTTTATTTCAGCTTCTCTGACCCTTTGAATGACAATTCTCATGACTTAACGGTATAAAACATCGTCTTCTAGGAGTTGTAAATAAGACTTGTATCTACTTTGGGCGATTTCGCCTTTTTCTAAGGCTGCTTTAACGGCACACTGAGGCTCATTGATGTGCATGCAGTTGTTGAATTTACATTGTTCTTTCAGTACGGAAAATTCGATAAAATAGCCGGACAATTCTTCCTTTTCTATGTCCACCACTCCAAAACCCTTTATGCCTGGTGTGTCGATGATTTTAGCTCCACCCTCCAGATCAAACATTTCGGCAAAGGTAGTGGTGTGTTGTCCTTGTTCGTGTTGGGCAGAAACATTGGCAGTTTTCAAATCCAAACCCGGTGACAAGGTGTTGAGTAAAGTGGATTTTCCCACCCCACTGTGACCGGAAAACATACTTACCTTTTGGGCCATGATTTTTTGTATTGCATCCAAGGTATCACCATCGGTGGCCACCACCTCATGACAGTCATAACCTATTTTTTCATAGACCTCCTTTAGGGAACGCATCTCCATCAATTCCTCCAGATTGTAGAGATCAATTTTATTGAATAACAATACGGTTTTGATCTCATAGGCTTTTGCAGTGACCAAAAAACGGTCGATAAAAGCCGGGAAAGTCGGCGGTGTTTTGAGGGTAATCATCAGAAAAACCTGATCAATATTGGAGGCGATGATGTGGATTTGTTTGGAAAGATTGACCGATTTTCTGACAATATAATTTTGACGGGCTTCAATTTCGGTGATTACCCCCATTTTTTCTGTACTGTCAGATTCCATGTCAAACACAACCTTATCGCCTACAGCTATAGGATTGGTGCTTTTTATTCCTTTGATTCGGAATTTTCCTTTGATCCTACAATCGTAAAACTGTCCCTCGGATTTCACACGGTAATGGCTTCCTGTAGAACAATAAACAATCCCTTTTTTTATCATTACTGCAAAGAAACAACAAATATTTTTTTCCCTCCTTGCCCAGATTACAAGCTGGTGGAATTGCTATCTTTGTAAAAAAAATTGAATGACCCAGAAAGTAATATTAATGATCTTGGATGGATGGGGTTTTGCCCCCAATCCGGAGGTCTCTGCAGTTGATTTAGCCCAAACGCCAAACATCGATGGTTTGTATGACAAATATTCTAATGCCTCTCTGTTGACCCATGGAGAGAATGTAGGTCTGCCTGATGGTCAAATGGGAAACAGCGAAGTGGGGCATATGAATCTGGGTGCGGGAAGAATTGTTTATCAAGACTTGGTTAAAATTTCAAAAGCCATAGGCGACAAAAGTGTTGAAAAGAATCCGGTTTTGGTAGAGGCATTGACCTACGCCCAAGTCCAAGGAAAAAATGTACATTTTTTAGGGTTGCTTTCCGACGGGGGGGTACACGCACATTTGGATCATCTGGAAGGCCTCTTGGAGATGTCAACAAAATATGATTGTCCTGGAGTTTTTGTCCACGGTTTTACCGATGGTCGGGACGTTGATCCCAAATCGGGAGCGGGCTACCTTCACAAATTATCCCAAAAACTTGATCAGACCAAGGCAAAACTGGCCACCATTACCGGGCGCTACTATGCCATGGATCGGGACAAAAGATGGGAAAGGGTCAAAAAAGCCTACGATGCCCTTGTTCATGGTCAAGGCACACCCACCCAAAATATGATCGAAAGTATTGAGGCCAGCTATGCTGCGGGGGTTACGGACGAGTTTATCGAACCCTTGATTGGCGTTGACTCAAACAACCAGCCTTTGGGTAAAATTGCCCAAGGAGATGTGGTGATCTTTTTCAACTACCGTACCGACCGCGGGCGACAATTGACCGAAGCACTCTCACAATACGCTTTTCCCGATCAAAACATGACGCCTTTGGATTTGCATTATGTTACCCTGACCAATTACGATAAAACCTTTAAAAATGTGAAGGTTGTATTTGAAAAAGATAATTTGGAGGACACCTTGGGTGAAACCCTTTCCAAGGCGGGAAAAACCCAAATACGCATTGCCGAAACCGAAAAGTACCCCCATGTCACCTTCTTTTTTAACGGTGGACGGGAAGAACCTTTTAAGGGAGAGGATCGCATCATGTGTCCTTCGCCCAAGGTGGCTACCTATGACCTACAACCCGAAATGAGCGCTTTTGAGGTAAGAGATGCCATTTTACCCAAAATCAAAGAGGAACAGCCTGATTTTATCTGTTTGAACTTTGCCAATCCAGATATGGTAGGACATACTGGAGATTTACAAGCCGCCATTAAAGCCTGTGAGACCGTGGATCAATGTGCCGGAAAAATCATTGATGCAGCCCTAGAAAACCAATACAAAATCATTGTCATTGCCGATCATGGGAATTGTGAAACCATGGTCAATCCCGACGGTTCACCCAATACGGCACATACCATCAATCCAGTTCCTTTGATTTTGGTCGATGGGGAAATCACCCCCATTGGAGACGGTGTATTGGGAGACATTGCCCCCACCATTCTAAAACTGATGGCGGTGGATATTCCCGAAGCCATGACAGGTAAACCACTGGTATAACAGCATCACCCCCAAACATTCAACCTATGAAAAAAGTTATTTTTACAAGCCTGAGTATCCTGCTGATCAGTTGTGGTGCTCAACAACAAAAGCCTCTGGCAACCCAGCCGGTTCAAGCCAGCAGTGGCGAAATGATTCTATTAGGCAAGATCAATAAAGCCAATTTGCAAGTATCTGCCCACACCCCCTGGTTCAATCAAGCTTACGAGACGATTACTGTCGACCCTCAATGGGCAGAAAATCTTAAACCACACCTCAACGGACTTAACATCAAGGTGTTCATGGGCACTTGGTGTGATGACAGTCAGCGGGAAATCCCTCATTTTTTTAAGTTACTCCAAACCTTGGAATTTGATCAAAAGCATGTTGAAATGTATGCCATGTCTGAAGAAAAAACTACTCCTGAGAATTTTGAGAAGGGATTAGAGATATACAATGTCCCCACCATTATTTTTTTTAAAAATGGGAACGAAATCAATAGATTTGTAGAGTTTCCTGTAAACAGTCTCGAATCTGATATTACAAAAATCATTAAAAAGGAGCCCTACACCCATTCGTATGAGTAGTCCATGGTAAAGATCAAAAGTTTAGAGCAGATCGAATTGATGCGTGAAAGCGCATTGATCGTATCCAAAACTCTGGGTATGCTTGCTCGGGAAATCAAACCTGGGGTAACGACACTACACTTGGATCAACTGGCAGAAAGTTTTATTCGCGACCACGGAGCTGAACCCGGTTTTCTGGGTTTGTACGACTTTCCCAACACCCTTTGTGTCAGTCCCAACGAAGAGGTGGTTCACGGCATTCCCAATGACAAACCCTTAGAGGAAGGAGACATCCTCTCAGTGGATTGCGGAGCACTCAAAAATGGATTTTACGGAGACCACGCGTACACCTTTGAGGTGGGAACTATCGCTGCCGAAACCAAAAAGCTATTGGAGGTTACCAAAAAATCCCTCTATATCGGCATAGAAGCCTTTTGTCACGGCAACCGAGTTGGCGATTTGGGACATGCCATTCAAACCTATACAGAATCTTTTGGCTATGGTGTGGTAAGAGAATTGGTAGGGCATGGATTGGGTAAAACCATGCACGAATCCCCCGAAATTCCCAATTACGGCAAAAGAGGTATGGGAAAAAAATTCCTTAACGGCATGGTCATCGCCATAGAACCCATGATCAATCTGGGCACCAAAAATATTCGTCATTTTAGCGACGGATGGACCATTAAGACTGCCGACAATCAACCCAGTGCTCATTTTGAACACAATGTTGCTTTGATCGATGGAAAACCTCAACTGCTCTCCACATTTGATTATATCTATAAGGCTTTAGGGATTCAATCCGATGAAGAAATTCCCTTCAAAAAATACACTGATAAGGCATGAAGTGGATCTTGCGTTTTTTACCCCGATCCTTGTTGATTCGTATGAGTCTTTTTTTTCAACCCCTGTTGCGGATTTATTTCAAAGGCAGTAAGTTCATTGATCCCATTGATGGTTCTGGGTACCGGAAGTTTTTGCCTTATGGTTATGGCAAGACTTTGCGACCCAATGCCCTTTGTCCGGGCACACTATCCCTGGAACGTCATCGTTTGCTATGGCTTTATTTGGATAGAGAAACCAATTTTTTAAATCAAGATCTAAAGGTGCTGCATGTAGCCCCCGAGCAGGTTTTTTACTGGAAGTTTAAACAATTTAAGCATTGGGACTACACCACCACCGATCTCTATTCTCCTCTTGCAGATGTAGTTGCGGATATTTGCGATTTGCCTTTCCAGGACAATCAATACGATCTGATCCTTTGCAATCACGTTTTGGAACACATTCCCAACGACCTCAAAGCCATGACTGAATTGTATCGTGTCCTAAAAAAAGGAGGAACACTGATTGCACAAGTTCCCTTGGACAGAAATCGTAAAAAAACTTTTGAGGATAATAGCATCACCGACCCTAAAACGCGTGCCCAAGTTTTTGGACAGTATGATCACGTCAGGAGATATGGCCAGGATTATCATCTCAGGCTCAAATCTGTTGGTTTCTCTCCCCATGTCGTTCACCCTCAAAATTCCTTGACAAAAGAAGAGATTCACCAATTTGCCCTTCCCCAAAAAGAGGCAATTCCGGTGATGCTTAAATAATTATCTTTTTTGTTTTTTGATTTGCTGCTCCAGCAGCATCAAACGCTCCATTAGCTTTTGTATTTTCTTTTCTTGTTCGATCGTATGCAAATACAACTCTTCGATTTTTTCAAGATTTGTTCTTACGTTTTCTGAGACATTCCAACTTTGTTCAGCCTCAATCATTGCCCGGCTTTGAACTCCGGGTAAGTATTTGTGTTTTCGAATAAATATTTCAATTTCTTCCAAACTGTATCTTCTGTAGCTGGGATTATAAGCGGACTTTTTATCAAAATACTGTTCAAAAACATAATCTGGGTGTAGTGCAGTATTTGAAGCCATTTGGCCAATGGAGCCATTGACGGTCAATTTAAAGGTAGTTGTTGAGGTGCCAATGCCAACATTTCCATTTTTTGTGACTCGAATGCGTTGGTTTCCTCTACCATCCCCCAGAATGATGTTATTGGAAGTCCCTGAACTCAAACCACTTATGTTCCCTCCCAGAATGGTATTGTAAGATCCACTCACGATGCCTGTCCCTGAATTGTATCCAATGATGATGTTGTTATTTCCAGTTTTTAGAGTGTTTGCATTGTCTGCTCCCACCGAAATGTTGTGACTGCCTGTGGTCAATTTGTTCATACTGTTGTTTCCGATGCCGGTATTGTGACCGGAACCGGACACCACAGAGGACAAGGCATTGTGTCCAACCCCGACATTATCGAATGAGGTTTTGTTCTCCCTGAGTACTTGATTTCCAATGGCCACATTACCTCCGCCCGTAGTGTTACTGTAAAGAGTTTGATAACCCATAGCAAAATTCCCCTTTCCACTGGTGTTTGAGAAAAGCGAATAAGCACCCATAGCGATGTTGCTACCGCCCGTTTTATTATGGTAGAGCGCATTGTCTCCAAAGCCTATGTTGGCATTGCCCGTGGTGTTGTTTCGCAAGGCTTGGTTGCCCATCGCAAAATTTCTTTTTCCTGAGGTATTGCTGGTCAATGTTTTGTTCCCAATGGCCACATTACCCGTAACAGAGACAGTGTTGTTCATCAACGCACCATTGCCATAGGCTACATTTGAAATATGGTCACCTCCCCCACGACCCATACGCATTTCGTTGACATGAGTGTCGTGGTTGGCCCGTTCCCAACTACCCCCCCTTTGCAAAAGAAAGGATCCCGGCATTGTTTCCCCTATCGGTGATGATCTTTCCCGATTCGAAGAAAAGTTTACCTGATAATATATGTATTTCATTTTTGGGAGCGATATATACATCTCCAAAAAGGGTTACCTGAGAGAAAGCAGAAAAAAATGAACACAGAAAACAGATGACTACAACAAGTCGAATAAAACTCGGTCGCATAAGCAGGCAGATTTAGGTAAAATTTGGTTTTAGATGACGTTAATTTAAGTAAAAAAATGGATTTACCAATTTTTGGATTCCACCACGAAGAAGTTATTTTTTGTGGCTACTGTCCAGAGTGCTTGTAGTTGAGGGTCATTTTCAATAAGCGTTTTTCCTTTTTCAAGGGGCATTACCATGAGCGCTGTGGCCCATGCGTCAGCGGTCATACAGTCTGGAGCTTTGACAGAGGTGCTGAGGATATTGGTTTTTTTAGCACTGCCTGTCAAGGGATTGACGGAATGTACAAATCGTTCACCGGTAATGGTGTCTATGCGATATTTGCGATAGTTACCCGAACTGGCAAGGGCTTGGTTATGCAATGTAAGGGTCTGTAAAAATTTGCGATGCGCTCCCTGACGGGGATCGTCAATGGCTATTTTCCAAGCTTGTCCCGTTTTAGGGCTGTTGCCTTTGGTGACAATCTCTCCTCCTATTTCGACCATATAGTGCTGATTGCCCATCTGATGAAGGTAGTCACCGATCACATCAACTACATAGCCCTTGGCCAAAGCATTAAAATCTAAATAAATCAATGGAGATTCCTTCACTACCGTATGATCATTCTTGAGTTTTACCTTTTGCCAACCGGTAAGTGCCAGTAAACTGTCTTTTTGTTGGAGGTTTAACTCATTGATCGCCTTTACGGGCCCAAATCCATAGGCATTGACCAGCGCCCCAAC
>JAAZUX010000216.1 GCA_018623955.1 Flavobacteriaceae bacterium
CACCTCCGTACATGAAACAAAGGAGGTCAGTATCAAACTGAGAACAAAAAGATTTGTGTATTTTTTCAAGGGATCAGCGTTAATTTTAAACGGGGGATTTCGGTGTAAAATTCTTTTTCTATTTCTTTTTGGGAATGTTCTACATTGACTGCCACCACCAAAAGTGAAATATCGTGTTGGTACAGTTTGGATCGATTGGCCAGATAAACTTTAGCTTTCTGTGCTGAGGAAGCTTCCTTACAATTAAAGTATCCAAAATTTTTGGCGGTATTCAAACTGGGCGTATCCATAACCAATTTGTTGATCTGTAAATACACATCCGGATTTTCAGCTCTGGGAAGATAGGTGTGATTTTCACTGATGCTCAATTCGGATTTTATAAAACTGATCAAAGGCTCCATTTCGGGATCATTTTCTGCAAGGCTATTGTATTTTTCTAGGTCATCCTGACTTAGGCCAAGCCAATATCCCCAACCAATCAAATTATCGATATTATTGATTTCTATGGGGAAATCCAATCTGCTGAGGTGGGTAATATCCAAACGGGGACTGAGGCTGTATTTTTTTTCCTCTACTTTGGCAAAAAGTGTATCGACCACTTCCTCGACCACAGTCTTGGTCTCCACCAATGTGTCATTCACCATTTCAATAGTGTATGATTGTGGCTTGGATAATTTTCTAATTTTCATTCTCACAACGGACTTGAAAAAACCGGATCTGACCACCTTGATGGTCATGATGTTGTCGGACTGAATGGTCAAACGGCCTTCAATTTTTTTCTTTTTCTTGAGATCGGTGTGATAGAAACGAGATTCTCCCCCTTCAATAATTTCAATTCTTTTGACTTTTCTTGATTTTTGATTTTCAAATTCAAAGAAAATCTGGTCGTCTTTTTTTACCTCATATTGAAAGGAGGTTGGAATTCCCCTGCTTTCGGTAGGAAAATAAAGATTGGCCAAGAAAAGCGTATCCAAGGTTTGTTTGGGTCGAAGATAGTCGATCAAAAAAGCATCATCGGGATTTAGTTTGATGCTACCATCGGTCATGAGCTTTTCCTTTAGACTGTCGATTTGTGTGATGGAAGTCTCTTTGGCATGGCCATTTCGAACCACAGTAAGTACATTGGCTGGATTGGATTTTATCAGACGATTTCCATCTAATTCAGATGAAGAGCCGCTTTGCAGACTGTCCATTTTACTGGCCATCGTAACAGAGACAGCTTGAAAAACTTCTTTTTGGATCACTTCAGCATTTGCACCCTTAATTTTGGTATCCATAGACTCTGCCCCGGATTTGATCCCCCACAGTGAAGCACAACCAACAGAGATACTCAGAATTAAAATTACAATAAGGAAGCCTAGCTTGTTCATTACCTAATTCTCAAATGTTTTTTTTTCGAGTTCGACTCTGATTTTTTCATACCGATCCCGGGCTTCCTGTTTGATGATGTTTTGAATTTCACTCTCCTTGGATTTCAACTCCATTCGAGAAGACATTTCTTTTAATTTTAAATTCTTCTGTCTTTCATGGTCGAAATTATCTAAAGCTTTTAGATAATTAGTTTCGAAAGCCCTTTCATATTCCAAAACCAGATTGTCATAGGGTCCTATTGAGGACAACAACTTGGTCAGGATCGGTGCTGTTTCTATCATCACAAAAATGAAAATAATGAACATGGAAGACAGTTTGTCAATTTCATTCAAGGCTCTTATTTGATCGATCAATCCCGAACTTACAGAGGCTTTAATGACAGCTGCCTCCTGGTCGATTTTCGATTTTAGTACTGTTTCACGTTTTGAAAGGTTGACTAAAGTAGTATCCCTTCTAATCCGCTCCGATGCGAGTTCATTCAGAAATTGTTCGTATTTATCTTTTTTACTCAAACATTCTATTCCCCTTCCTTTTTTTCGGGTTCCACAAGTTCCGTCACACTCGCATTTATAATCTTCATAGTATTTTTCACGAATAATGAGCATGGCATTAAACTGAGAATCTATGATGGATTTTTTTTGGCTGAGTTCGGCAAATTGAGCCGTATATTTCAAATCTACATCTGCAATTTCTTGAGCGTTTTTAAGCATTAAGTAGGAATGAATCTCACTTTTAAAAATTTGTACTTCGAGAGGTTTGGAAATGATAACGGCAATCAGTAAAGCAATGATCAGGCGGGGAATTACCTTAATGAATTCTTGTAACTTATTTTCGCTGTGACGCATGGTAGAGACAATGTACCGGTCAAGATTAAAAATAATAGCCCCCCAAAACAAAGAAAAAAGAACGATCAGAAGGCTTTGATCAAAAATCAAAGAAAAAGCAAAAAAGGAGGAAATAACGGCCAATAAGGCAGTAAAAAAAACCGTCAAACCTATGCCGACATATTTGGTGGTTTCAAACCGTGGACATTTTTCCAATAGGTCAATACTCGCCCCTGAACAAAATATCAAAAACCTACTGATTACCCCAATGTTGTGGCCCTTCTGTATCAAATATTTTTTTTATTAAATATATTAAATAATTTCACACAGGAGTTGATAAATAATGTGAACCGATTTTGAGTTACTGAAGGTTTAACTGATACTGTTTTTTCAGGTTCCGGTTCAATAACCGATTCCTCTTCAAAAAAACTTTCGTCATGAAAACAATGAAAACTAATTTTTCTGGTTTGCACCCGGTTGATCGATTTAAAGGTGAATAAAAAAGTAACGTTTTCATTCAATTCAAATTCATGGCTCCCAACCAAGGGTAATTTACCCATTTGGGATTCTGAAAACTTTCCAATCATGGGAATGTTCCAGTTGAGCTTTATTTTTTGATTGAGGTATGCTGCATAAAGTCCTTCTCCGTTGGATGTGGGTTGAATTGCGATAAACTCTTTAATAATGGGGTCATATACATCC
>JAAZUX010000217.1 GCA_018623955.1 Flavobacteriaceae bacterium
ATCTTGATGTCATCATGATTGCACCAAAAGGCCCTGGTCATACTGTTAGATCTCAATACGAGATCGGTGCTGGCGTGCCTTGTCTAATTGCAATTCATAAGGATGTTTCAGGTAATGCTAAAGAAATTGGCTTATCTTATGCCTCAGCAATAGGTTCTGGCAGGGCTGGGATAATTGAAACTAACTTTAAGGATGAAACAGAGACAGATTTATTTGGAGAGCAGGCAGTTCTTTGTGGTGGTTTGACTCAATTAATTCAAAATGGTTACGAGGTTCTTGTTGAGGATGGATATCCACCTGAGATGGCATACTTTGAATGTCTGCACGAAGTGAAGTTAATTGTTGATCTTATCTATGAAGGTGGATTAGAGAATATGAGATACAGTATCTCTAATACTGCTGAGTTTGGCGATTATGTCAGTGGACCAAAAGTCGTTAATTCAGATGCCAAAGAAGAAATGAGAGCCGTGCTTAAAAGAATACAATCCGGTGAATTTGCTAAAGAATTTATGAATGATTGCAGAGAGAGTAATGATGGTAAGGGCGGACCAAGAATGAAAGAGTACCGCAAACAGACTTCTGAGCATTCAATTGAGAAAGTAGGCTCTGAGCTCAGAGCCATGATGCCTTGGATTGCACAAAATAAGATTGTAGATAAGGCTAAAAACTAAGATTATGTCAGACGACCCTCAAGATAATCTCGATCTATTTGATGATCATGAAGAGGTAGTCTCTGAAGATGGCAAAAAGGTAACCAGAAGAGGTATTTATTTATTACCAAATCTGCTCACAACTGCCTCACTTTTTTCAGGATTTTTCTCCATAGTTTCTGCAATAAATGGTAATTTCATTGCTTCAGGAATGGCTTTATTTGCCGCGCAGATGCTTGATGGGTTAGATGGCAGAGTCGCAAGGCTTACCAATTCACAAAGTTTATTTGGTGCTCAATATGACAGTCTTTGCGACGTAATATCTTTTGGCTTAGCGCCAGCCATTATTGTTTTTCTTTGGGGTCTAGATTCTTTAGGCCAAACGGGTTGGGTCTTTTCTTTTTTCTATGTTGCAGCTGCAGCATTGAGACTTGCAAGATTTAATACTTATATTGGTTCTGAGGATAGTTACTTCAAAGGGTTACCTAGCCCTGTTGCCAGTGGTATGGTGGTTTATTATGTTTGGGCAATGAGTTCATATGGTATCCAAGGCGAAGAGGTAGGAAGTTTTTTAGCAATTTTAACAGCAATACTCACGGGCTGTGTTTCGCTCTTGATGGTCGTCAACGTTCCTTATTACAGTTTTAAAGAAATAGAATTGAAAAAAAGAGTCCCCTTCTTTTCAATGTTATTCGTAGTATTTATTTTTGCACTTATTTCTATAGATCCACCTATAGTACTAGCTACTTGTGCTTTTGCTTATATTATTTCGGGCCCATTGTTATGGGTTATGAAAAGAATCAAAAACTAGTCTGTCCTTTTCCAGTAACCTGTAAAGCTCATTTGATCTGCTTTAAGATCAAGCCTTTGTTTGAGTGTTTTTCTTATTGATGAAATTTGTCTAGCCTCTCCAGCTCCAAAAACATAGAGGTTGTCTGTTTTTATTTCTAGTTCTTCGATTCTTTTTGATAATTCCGAACCTTTACCTGCTGGTTCATTATTTCTGTATATCCACTCGATACAATTATTTGGATCATGGCACTCAAATTGGGAAGACTCATCTTGAGTTTCAAAAAGACACTTAAAATTAAATTTATTCTCTAAGTTTTCTATCGACGCAAGGACTGCTGGCTGGGCAGTTTCATCTGCTATAAATAAAAAGTTATCAGTTCCTTCTGGAGGAGTGAAGGTTGATCTTGGACCCCATATGGCCACTTCGGAATCTTCAGTAACTTTTTCAGCCCAGTTAGCTAGTGGCCCAGGATGATCATGAAGTACAAACCAGACATCTATTTCATTTTCCCTATAGGTTCTTATTGTGTAATAAGCCGCTGAATAGGGATTATCTTTTTTTGGATTAAGTTCTCTAAAGTTTTGCATTACAAAATTTTCTGGATATTTATGATCTATGTTTTTATGGATTATAAAATACATAAAAGCGTCATTTTTTAGGTCCGGTAGAGACTCTAACCCTCCATGAAATGTTATCTCAATGATATTGGATGAAATTTCTTTTTTATTTTTTACTTTTGTTATGTAGGTATTTAAATTGAGTGTTTTTTCAATTTGTATTTCGATACGACTTTTAGGATAGTCCTCTGGAGCTTTTTTTCTAGCTTCGGCTAAACACAAATAGAAAAATGTAACTACTTCATCTGAGCTTTTAAATGTATTTGGAAATTTAATAGTTCTATAGATCTTTTTGTCTGAAACTTGAATCATCATTGATATCTCTTCATCAGATATATCCATAATTTTTGATCCTCGAACATCAGTTATGTCTAAATAATATGAAGACACCAAATTCAGAGCGTCTTCATTCACTTCGTTATGATTATCAATAATAAGTTCTATGTTCTCTAAGCTTTTTTTATCAAACATTTTTTATAACTCATAAGACCTGTATTGATTCGCTTGTTCGACCAAAATATCTTTGTATTCTTTGGCATTTTTACAAACCTTTTCAAAGGAGATGAAATATATATTGTCTTTAGATTTCACGAAGTATCCATCAATAGATAACGCAAACATTTTGGCTTCTGCATCTTGAATACCATGCTGAGCATTGAGAGAAGCAGAAATATTTTTGGCATGATCTTGATTCATATGATTCATTATGGATATCTGATTACTCGTCCATTTTGGTTTAAATTGTTTCCAGTCTTTATTGTCTAACCATGCTATTTTTCCAAATCCACCAATCCATCTTATTTGATCTATGTGGAGTCTGTAG
>JAAZUX010000022.1 GCA_018623955.1 Flavobacteriaceae bacterium
CACAATGAACATAATCTAAAAGAAACCTTTGTCAAGATATATGAAGGGAATTTTGAAAGATTGATTCGTTATGCTTTCTCCATTACTAAAGAAAAGGGGCTGGCTGAAGATGTAGTATCTCAGGTTTTTGCCAACTTGTGGGACAAAAGAGATCGTTTACATAAAATAAAAGAAGTTCGATTTTACCTCAATACATCGGTAAGAAATCAGGCCATCAAAATGATGACAAAGAACGCTAAATTAAACTTATCAAAAATAAGCGATGAATTTACTGATCAGGTTGCTATTGTAGACAGTATAGATCCCGAAAGTTTATTGATTGGCAAGGAATTAGCCAAAATAATTTCTAAAGTAGTTGATGAATTACCTACTCAAGCCGTTAAAGTTTATAATTTATCTAAAAATGGTAAATCCAATGGACAGATTGCACAGGAATTTGGAATATCAAAGAGAACGGTAGAAAACCATCTTTACAAAGTATTAAAAACACTTAAGGAGGCATTGGAAAAATATTTCGAAGCAGAGAGTTGAATTTACATTTACTTTATCCTCAATCCATTACAATTTTCAAAAAGTATTTTTTATCCAGTTGCTTTCTGTCGAAAACCACATCAAGCTTGTTCTTATCGTTTATATCAAACCATCAATGAATTTAAACAACATAAAATTTAAATATTTCTTAATAAAATAAAGTTTTTTGAGGAATTTATTTATCAAAAAAGCCTTATTAATGATATTTTAATAAAAATTTAATACTGACTGAGTAAATGTGTACTCTGAAGACTCTATACTTATAACTGCCAATATTAAATGGAAAAACTTTTATACAAATACCTGAACAACAAGCTGACTAAAGAAGAAGACAAGGAGCTTCAAGCATGGCTAAAAAAGGATAAAGAAAATCTTAGGGTTTTTGAAAATATAGTAGGGGAGTGGAATTTGTCAAAAAATTATATTGACAATTCCAAAGAAAAAATCCTTGCACAAATTCTTGACCAGAACAATTCAATTGTTAGAGAACCCAGTGTTCAAAGGGTATATTTTAAGGGGGCTATAAAAAAAATAGCCATAGCAGCAGCAGCTGTCGTCGCCTTATTTATCTTGAATGTATATGATTTTGGTTTCAACAGTAATGAAAGTTCAGTTGCTGAATCTTTTCAAACTATTGAATCTGGTAAGTCTAAAGCAATACTTACACTAGATGATGGTAAGGAAATCGATTTGCTGGATGAAAAAAATCTCAATTTGGAATCAGAAGAAACCAAAATTATTGGCGGGGGAAATTCCATCACTTATTTGCAGAAGACATCAGATGCTAAAAAACCGAAATACAATACCTTAAAAACGCCTCGTGGAGCTGAATTTTTTCTTACCCTCTCGGACAGTACCAAAGTTTGGTTAAATGCCGATTCCCAGCTTAAATATCCTGTAGTTTTTCTCGGGGACAAAAGAATAGTTGAATTGACCGGTGAGGCTTTTTTTGAAGTAACGCCCAATCGAGACAAACCATTTCAGGTGATTTCAGGTGATCAAACCATCGAGGTATTGGGAACCTCGTTCAATGTGACTTCCTATGAAGATGATGCTGAGGTTGTAACAACCTTGATTGAAGGTAAGGTCAATGTAAATCAAAGGTTTGGAGATAAAAAAAGTATTTTATTATCACCCAATGAGCAGAGTAAACTTAACAAGGAAACCGGTGAAATAAAGAACATAAAAGTCGATCCAAATCAGTTTATAGCTTGGAAGTCAGGGAAGTTTTATTTCCGACAACAGAAATTAAAAGATATTACTAAAGTTTTATCCAGGTGGTATGATATCGAAATCTTTTTTGTGAATTCAGATACAGAAAATAAAAGATTTACGGGGAGATTTAAAAGATATGAAGACTTTGATCATATTCGATCAATAATTGAATCGACAGAAGAAGTAAAATTTATTAAAAAAGGAAAAACAATTATTATTAAATAAAAAAAAGGGAATGTTGCACCATTCCCTCTCAAATCTAGTACAATGTCTACAAAAACAATGTTTAACTAAACCAATCAAATTTATGAAAAAGTATGATGCTCCGGATGATTTCGGGACTAAAAATTTAATCCGGATTATGCGATTATCATTTGTCTTCTATTTTATTTCAATAACTCACGCCATCAGCGGCTATTCTCAGTCGGAATTATCAATTCGATTGAACAATGTTGAGGTCGAACAGGTGATTGATGAAATAATGAGTCAAAGTGAATATGATTTCTTTTACAGCGCTGAATTATTTAAAGATGTACCCAAGGTAACAATCAATTTTGAAAAAGTGTCTTTAGATACATTATTGAAAAATATTTTACCAAATAATTTCATTTTTGAGATTCGCGAAAAAGAAGTCATAATCAAGAAAAAACCAAAAACCCTTTCAGCTGTTCCAGAAGATGAAATAGAAACGCAACAAAACAGAACGATCACTGGAACGATTACTGATTCCGATGGAAATCCTCTACCAGGGGCGTCTATTTTTGAAGATGGTACATCAAATGGAACAGTATCTGATTTTGACGGAAAATATACCATTGAATTAGAAAATGATGATGCAGTATTAAAAGTATCCTTCATCGGATTTGTTACTTCGGAGTTAAGTGTAGGATCCTCAGATAATATGGATTTTTCACTTATTGTGGAAGATTCTTTTTTGGATGAAATAGTAATTACGGCTTTGGGTATTTCACGTGAAAAAAAATCGTTGGGATATGCTGTTACTGAAGTGTCAGGGGACAATGTAAATACAATTAAAGATAATAATCTTGCCAGTTCATTATCTGGTAAGGTAGCTGGACTTCAAGTCAATAATTCAGGATCATTGGGTTCTGGCTCGGTCATTACCATTAGGGGAAATAACTCAATTACTGGAAATACACAGGCGCTAATAGTGGTTGATGGTATGCCAATAAACTCCTCTATACCTATTACATCCGATGGTGGTCAACAAAATTCAGGAAGTAATAATGGCGGAGGTGGTCCTAGTTTTGAGCCTAGTATATCAGGTGGAGGTATTTCGGATATTAATCCTGATGACGTAGAATCGATATCAGTTTTGAAAGGACCTAGTGCAGCAGCACTTTATGGTTCAAGGGCAGGTAATGGTGTAATTCTTATTACAACAAAAAAAGGTTCTCGTTCAGACAGATTAGGTGTTACGATTAAGTCAAATGTATATTTTGATAATCCTATGTTTTTACCTGATTATCAAAATCAATATGGACAAGGTTCTTTTGGATCCGCATATTCAGACCGTGAAAATGATTGGGGGCAATTCTCTTGGGGAGCCACTTTAGATGGATCTCAACAGCCATATTATGATGGAACAAACAAGGCATACAGTGCACAACCTAATAACGTTGAAAACTTTTTTAGATCAGCCTTGCGCTCAATAACCTCTCTTTCAATTGACAAAGGATCAGATGCTGGTTCTGTTCGGTTTTCATATACAAATAACTCTTCCGAGGCAATAATAGAAAATTCGGATCTAAACAGCCATAACTTTAATTTAAGAGGAGTAGCTAACTTATCTGATAAACTAACCCTAGATGCTAAAGCAACTTATTTTACTCAGGTTGTAAAAAATAGAGCCTCAACAACAGGAGCTCAAGGTCTATTAACACATGTATTTAACATGCCCAGAAACGTGGATGTTGACGATTTGCGAACCTATCAAGCAGATAATCCCGCAACTCCAGCCGATTTCGCTGTTATTCGTTATGCTGACGAATTTATCGGTAATCCTTATTGGATGGCCTATCATGATGAGACCAGTGTACGCAGAAATAGATTTCTTGGCTTCACAAAAATAAACTATGAATTTACAGACTGGCTTAGTGCTTTTGTTCGTGTTGGGGCAGATGTAACTAATGTTAGAGATAATAAAATTTACAAACCTGGTCATCACAATAGACCATTGGGGGAGTTGTCAATTAGTGAAAGTTCATTTGGGGAATTAAACTCTGAATTTTTAGTGACTGCAAAACAAGACGTTACAGAAAAGTTGAATTTTGTTTTTAATATTGGAGGTAACTTATCCAAAAGGACTTCGGAAGGAATGTTGGTTAGAGGGACAGACTTCAAAGTTCCGACTAAATTTTTTCTAAACAATATAAGAAGCATTGGTGCGACAGAAGAGTCACCACTGGCTATTAAGAAAGTAAGTTCTTTGTATGGGTCAATTAACTTAGCTTACGATAACTTTCTTTATTTAGATGTTGCCACGCGTAACGATTGGTCGTCAACCTTAAGCAAAGATAATAGATCATACATGTATAATTCTGCAAGTGTAGCTGCAGTAATTAATCAATTTATTGATCCCAGCCAAGAATTCTTCAATTTTATTAAAGTTCGTGCAAGTATAGCTCAGGTAGGTAATGATACTGACCCTTATCAAATAAATCAGACTTTCAGTGTCCCGGGAAACGGATATCTTGGACTCACAACACTTGGATTTCCGAATGTTAAATTAAATGATAATTTAAAAGCGGAAACAGTAACATCCTCTGAATTTGGTATAGAGTTAAGCATGCTTGACAACAAACTAACCTTAGATGTTTCTGTTTATGATATGTCTACTGAAGACTTGATTTTTGATATTCCAGTACCTGCTGCAACTGGATTCCTTTTTTCAAGAGAAAATATAGGTAAAGTTTCCAACAAAGGGGTAGAAATTGCTTTAGGCGCCTCATTAGTCAAAATGAATGATTTTTCTTGGGACACTTCGCTTTTTTATTCAAAAAACGAAAATACAGTTGATGAGTTAACGGATGGACTCGACAGTTTTGTATACAACTCATCATCTGATAATAATATTTTCGTCAAAGCCACAAAAGGCGGGAGTATAGGTGATATATATGGTAAAATAATAACTGGAGAAGTGGATGCTACTGGTGCTCCGCTGGGATCAGATGCACCAACAGAGCTATTAGGAAACGCGCAACCCGATTGGTTAGGTGGATGGTCAAATACCATAAGGTACAAAGACTTTTCCATGAGTTTCTTAATCGATGCAAGAATGGGTGGACAAGTTTATTCGCAAACATCAGCCGATTTGGACAGAAGTGGTGTATCTGAAAGAAGTTTGCAATACCGTGATACTGGTGTGACTTTGACTGGTATTAACACGGGAACAGGTGCTGCCAATACTGAGAGTATTACTGGTCAAGAATATTGGACAGCTATGAGTAATATATCTGGTAACTACATTTATGATCAAGATAATATACGTTTAAGAGAACTTTCTATTGGTTATAATGTTCCTAATGTGTCTTCGATTGGACTTGAAAGCGCATCAATTCAATTGGTAGGTAGAAACTTATTTTTCCTCTCTAAAAGTGCCGAAGACATTGATCCTGAAGCCATGTTAGGTACCTCGATTGGAGTTCAGGGTATGTCACACTATTCTATGCCTACTTTAAGAAGTCTTGGACTTAATTTGACTTTAAATTTTTAATATAACAATCAATAAAAAATGAAAAATATAATATTAATATTAACCTGTCTTTTATTGGTATTTTCAATATCATGTACAGACGATTATGATGAAATTAATCAGCAACCGGATGCACTTTCTGTTTCTGATGTAAGTGCTAAATTTTTTGTCACTACTCTTCAACAGAAACTTTACAGAGATAATGTGTTTGAATTGTGGTATGGAAGAATTCTTCATTCAGATATGTTTGCTGGGCACTTTTCTGGTGGACACAGCGCATATGCCTGGGCTGGAGATTTTGCATGGAATTACTGGAATGCTCTGACAGACGGTGGTTCTTGGGGTCCTTATGCAGCATACAATAGTACGCTAACCTCTTATATGAATTTAGTAGGTGAAGGTGGAACACTGGAAAATGAACAGTATTATGCTCTTGGACTCGTCATGAAAAGTCTATATTACCACGCATTTACTGATCAATTTGGTGCAATCCCATTTTCTCAAGCGTCTAATCCAGATATTAAACTACCTGTCTATGACGACCAAATTGATATTTATAAAGGGATCATAGCAGATTTAGATGAAGCGATTTCAATTATAGGAAGTAATACATCTACTGGCGAAGGGGTTGATTTACTTGGTGAGAACGATGTTATTTTTAATGGGAATATGCAAAACTGGAAAAAGCTTGCCAACAGTTTAAAGCTTCGGATTGCACTCCGTGCCCACGGTTCACCAGGGGAAGACTTTTCTGCAACTGTAGCCTCTGAGGCAATTACTTCGGGTGTTCTGGCTGATACTGATGCACTTTTAGAGGGATATGCTGAAGAGACCGATATATGGGGTGGATCAACCTCTTATGGAGATGTATGGCACACTTGGCCAACTGCCCGTTGGAAAATGGCTGAACCATTGGTAAATATTTTAAAAGCAGACAACGATCCAAGATTAGCAATAATGTCAAAACCAATTCAAGGAGGCTCTGTCACAATAAACATTACTCCTAGAGATGGAGAGACACCTGCACTTGTTGAAAAACATTTGACTTTTCTTAAAAGTACATTGGATGATGCTGGGCTTATTTTGGATACAGATTATACATGGACTGAGACAGCTGATGAATTGACCATCAACATAACTGAAGGTACGCGTTATGTAGGATTACCCTCAAGAATGAATGGAAAACTTAAGCGATATTTTAACACTGACCTGTTTTCTGACCCTGCTGAAAATTTAACACAAAAGGTAAATCAAGGTAAACCTGTTTTACCTTCTGTAATTATGTTAGCTGGTGATACACATTTTATGATAGCTGAGGCAATACTTAAAGGTCTTGTTTCAGGTGACGCAGCATCATATTATAAATCAGGTTTAAGGAAAGCCATGGAACATTGGGAAACTATCAGTGGTATTTCTTTAGACGAAAGTAATATGGGAGCATTGACGGGAACATTGGATGAAAAGTTAGAAAAAGTAGCTACTCAAAGATGGATAGCAAATTATACAAATAGTCTTGAAGCTTGGGCGATTGTTCGCGATACAGGATATCCAAGTTCTGCCGTTAGTACGTCATCGGATGATGATATTATCAGTCTAGCAGGTCCTCTTAATGGAGCCTATCCTTATAGGTTACGTTATGGTTCAGGAGTATATAGCTCAAATCAAGCTAATGTTGAAGCAGCTGTGTCCAAACAAGGTCCAGATGTAATGGCAACTAAATTGTGGTTTGCTAAATAATAAATAGTAATTGTTTTTTTTAAAGTAGAAAAGCCTGTAAGTAGTTACAGGCTTTTTTGATGTCTCACAATCTATAAAAGCAAATAATTACAATAATTTTTTTTGACTAAATTTATATTGGTAAAAAATTTTTAAATGTACCGGTCGATTTTTAACAAATCAGGGTGTTTATTGGTCATGGTCTTGTTCGCCATAGGATGTATGAACCGCATTCCGGAGGAAATGGTGCACGAAATATCAAAGTTGCCTGATAAAATTGACTACAATTTTCATGTCAAACCCATTTTATCTGATAAATGTTTTGCCTGTCATGGACCGGATGCCGGCAATCGAAAGGCGAATTTAAGATTAGACTTCAACCAAAAATTCCTAAAAGATACAGACCAACAAGTTCTCACTTTTGATGATGTAAAATCCGAAATTCCCAATCGGTTATTGTCCCACGATCCTGATATACAAATGCCACCCCCCGAATCTCATTTGAACCTCTCAGGTCGAGAAATCGCAACCATATTAAAATGGATGGATCAAGGAGGAGCATACAAGCCCCACTGGTCACTGATTTCCCTCTCAAAATATCAATTGCCAAAAACCTTGGAAGATGGGTGGGTGGAGAATGAAATTGATTTTTTTACAAAGAAAAAATTGGATGAACACAACATCTTACCTTCCAAAAAAGCCGATAAAGAAACCCTTATCCGACGATTGAGTTTTACCCTAACCGGGCTTCCTCCCAGCCTGGATGAAATCGATGCTTTTTTGGCCGATGAATCGGCTGATGCCTATAAAAAACTGATCGATCGACTGCTGCTTTCCCCTCATTATGGTGAGCGTATGGCTACCGAATGGATGGATGTGGCACGATATGCTGATTCAGATGGATACCTGGATGATAAACACAGAGACTTTAGCCCCTGGAGGGATTGGGTAATTCATGCCTTCAATCAGAATTTGAGCTACCAACAATTTGTCACCCATCAATTGGCGGGAGATTTGATCTCCAATGCGGATCAATCCACTAAAATTGCCACAGCATTCAATCGCCTCCACAAAAAAAATTCTGAGGCAGGGATCATTTTTGAGGAATACAGAACTGAATATGTAGCAGATCGCACCATTACCTTTGGTAAAGCTTTTTTGGGAATGACCATGGAGTGTGCCCGATGCCATGATCACAAATACGACCCCATTAGTCAAAAGAATTTCTATGAAATTTCCGGTTTTTTTAACAGTACCAACGAGATTGGACATGCCGGATATGGCCCGGGACAAGTAGCGGGACCTTCTTTACTTTTGACCAATGACGAGCAAGAGACCCTCATTGATTACATCAAAAATGATCTCAATTCTCAAAAAGAAAAAATTGCCCAAAATCGATCTCAAAATGAGCAAGCATTCGAAAATTGGTTTACCGAAAAAAAAGCAGCCACCCAACACATCGTAAAAAATATTAACCTGGGATTGGTGGCCCATTACCCATTCGATGAATTTATTCCCAAAACCAGAGCAAAAACATTTTACAGTCCCAGTCGTATTCGCGGGCAAAAAGCCGCAACCCTATCCGAAC
>JAAZUX010000218.1 GCA_018623955.1 Flavobacteriaceae bacterium
AATGTCCAAGGCTTTGTGTATGATGTCATTCGTTTTCTTTCCCTGAAGGCTACAAATAAAACCCGCACCACAGTTGTCGTGCTCATTTTCCGGAGAATATAATCCTTGCTTTTCTGGTAACATTAATCGGTTTTTTTAAATAAAGGACTTCAAAATTAAATGTTTAAAGTCTAAGGCCAAAAGTTTGTCAATTACAATAAGTTACAATTATCAAATTACGATTTTAAGCTTTAAATTTTGCTAAATGTCTAATCAATTGTTCGATTTAATCATTTATTTTTAATATTTATTTTTTAATTCTAAACAGAACCTCAACTTGTTTACCCAAGTAAATTCAAGTCATTACTACCTGATTGGCTGTATGTCGGGAACATCATTGGATGGAATCGATCTGGCCTATGTAAAGTTTACAAAAAGGGAAGCTTGGAGCTTTCAAATTTTAGCTTCAACCACTATTGATTACAGTGAAAACTGGAAAAAAAAGTTAAGTGAATCCCTTGATTTACCTCCGTTTGCGCTCGAAAAGCTCAATGTTGAATACACTGATTTTTTGGGAGGTGTCATCGGTGATTTTATCAGCAAAGAGAAAATAAAAGTGCTTGATGCAGTAGCCTCCCACGGTCATACTGTTTTTCATCAGCCCGAAAAAGGTTTGACCCTTCAAATAGGCAACTTGAGTCATTTGGCAGACCGCGTTGGATGGCCAGTTATCTGTGACTTCAGGGTTCAGGATATTGCTTTGGGGGGACAAGGTGCTCCATTGGTTCCTATGGGCGACCTAGTACTTTTCAGTAAGTATCAGGCTTGTGTAAATTTGGGTGGTTTTTCGAACATCAGTATATCCCAAAATCAATCGGTTCAGGCCTATGACATCTGTGCGGTCAACACCGTTCTAAATATCTTAGCCCAACGCCTTGATTTGCCTTATGATGCGGGAGGAAAAATTGCTGCTGAAGGAAAAATCATACCCGAATTTTTACAACAATTGGATCAAATTCATTTCTATTCCAAAAAACCACCAAAATCTTTGGGAATCGAATGGGTGCAGGAATGTATTTTGAGCATGCTAAAGGATTACCCCAATGCGGAAACACAAGATTTGTTGCATACCTACATCCTGCATATTGCTAAAGAGATAGCAAAATGTTTACCTGAAGAAGGCTCTGTACTTTTTACCGGAGGTGGGGCTTATAACACTTTTTTGGTGGAGGCCATTCAAAAAAGAACCAAAGCAAAAATAGTGGTACCCTCCCCCGATATTGTCGATTATAAAGAAGCATTGATCTTTGCTTTTTTGGGCTTGATGAAATGGCAGGGTTCGATCAACTGTTTGGCCAGTGTCACTGGAGCTGAAAGAGATCATGCCAGCGGTAAAATATTTATTCCAAATTCACAGATTGGTTGAGATTATTTTTTACTTTGGGGGTCCAAAACATATTTTACCTAACGATTAACTCAAATCAATGGAGATTACACTCATCACCATCTTTGCACTAGGCTACTTGGCCATCACTCTGGAACACTCCCTCAAAATCGACAAATTAATACCCGCACTGGCCATGATGTCCATATTGTGGGCCTTAATATCTGTTTTTCATCTGCCTGTTTTTGAAGTAGATACCCTTTTGAAAGAACTCAAACCCAGTCATGTAGACGAGATTCTTTTACATCATCTGGGCAAAACCGCTGAGATTATCATTTTCTTGCTGGGTGCCATGACGATTGTAGAAATCATTGATTATTTCAATGGATTTGCTACCATCAAAAGTTTCATCAAAACAAAATCCAAAAAGGGTTTGCTGCTCATCTTCTCTTTTTTGGCGTTCATTCTTTCAGCGATCATTGACAACCTTACCGCCACCATTGTTTTGATTACCATATTGCAAAAAGTCATCAAAGACCGCAATACCAGAATATGGTTTGCAGGTTTGATTATTATCGCGGCTAATGCCGGAGGGGCTTGGTCTCCCATAGGGGATGTGACAACTACCATGCTTTGGATAGGAAATAAAGTAACCACTGCCAAACTCATCATGTATCTGCTGATTCCCTCATTGGTTTGTATGGTGGTTCCTGTTTTACTTGCTTCCACCCTGCCGGCTTTCAAAGGAGACATAGCCGATGAGTTAGACGAAATAGACAGCGACACTCACAAATACGGAGCCCCTATGCTCTACATTGGGCTTTCTGCCATTGTTTTTGTTCCTGTATTCAAAACTTTGACCCATTTGCCTCCCTATGTGGGGATGATGCTTTCTCTGGCTGTTGTTGCCACTTTTGCGGAGTACTTTAGTAGTGCTAAATTTGGATTTACCTCAATATATGGAGAACATGAGGAATACTCAAGTCACAGTCCTGTCCACAGTTCTCTGTCCAAGATAGAATTGCCCAGTATACTTTTCTTTTTGGGGATTTTATTGGCCGTTGCAGCACTAGAATCTTTGGGATTGTTGTTTGAATTTGCAGGTTCTCTCAAAACAGCTATACCCAATTCTGACATTGTGGTGATGCTATTGGGAATAGGGTCAGCAATAATTGATAATGTCCCATTGGTGGCCGCCAGTATGGGAATGTTTTCAGAAATGATGGATCACCCTCTTTGGCATTTTATAGCTTTTTCTGCGGGAACAGGAGGGAGTATGCTCATCATTGGTTCGGCAGCCGGTGTCGTGGCCATGGGAATGGAGCGGATTGATTTTTTTTGGTATCTGAAAAAAATTTCCTGGTTGGCCTTGGCAGGTTTCATAGCGGGGTCGCTTACTTTCATTTTAATGCGGGATTTTATTTTGTAGTGCGGTAAAATTTTTTTCGTCCACCATCGTTGTAATAATAAACCCTTGGCCTAATGATATTAAT
>JAAZUX010000219.1 GCA_018623955.1 Flavobacteriaceae bacterium
AAAATTGATCAAGATAATCAAGCGTCTAAAAGTGATAAGTCGCTTGCCATTAATGGTAGAAATCTAAGCAATTTAGGAGTTTACCGACAGTATGTTGAAAGTTATCTAAAAAAGCACCCGAAAATCAGTGATCAACTTACTGTGATGTGTCGCCAACTTCCCACCAACCAATTTGGCGCAACCCCTTTGGAAGTTTATGCCTTTAGCAATGATAAAGAGTGGATGGCATATGAGCAGATCACTGCAGACATCTTTGATCATTTATTGTCTGCTCTACGATATTTTGAGTTAGAGAGTTTTGAAGTAGATTTCACTAAAATTGGAGGTCAGAATTAGCCTGTTTTAGCTACGGAACTAAAGCAAAAGGGGAAACATAGCTCATTCCCATTTGTATCCCGATTCACATGTTATTAGTACTTAAGCGCTTATAGTTCCCTCTTCGGTTTCGGGAAAAACGGTCGAAATCCATAGTCACCCCAATTTGGACAATAGATGGCGGGTTGTATGTGGTTTGTGAGCTTGGAAATGTATAGGTCAAATCAACCCGATAATTATCGGAAGAAAAGCCAGATATCAAACCAAATTCGAGTGAATTATTTTCTTTATATTTTGCAAGAGATTGTAAAATTCCTAAAGTAAACCCATCCATTTGCAGTTCTTGAGAAGAATAGATCCTCAAGGTTTCTCCAGCTTGTTGTGCATATAGATACATCATCATGTATGAATAGTCGGGGAGAAAACTTCTCCCGTATTGGTTGACATTAAATTCGAGTGCAGCTTGAAGGGAAAATGCAATTTCTTTTTCAACAGTAGACTCATTATTAAAAGAAACATTCGGGGTATTGATGTGGTCTAAGCTCAATCCAACCAAGAACCTCTCATTGTAAACCAGAGCTGAAGCACCAATATCAAAATAATTGGTTGACGGAGAAAAGTCTGCCAATGGATCTCTAGAGACTCCTGAAATGGTTCCAAAAGCTAGGTCAATCTGATCTTGAAAAATCAGCGCACCACGATCGATACTATCCGAACCAATTCCCAAAGTCAGAGCACCAAGGATGTAGGTGTCAAAGTTGATCGGGATTTTATAGATATAACTTAGATCAATTTTGTTTTCATTCAGGCCTAGGTTTGTTAAACTGAAGGAGTTTACATCGAGACCGATACTGAAATTCATCTCCTCAAAAGCAAAGTTTCCATACAGGTATTTGTTGTCAATGTACGATGTCCCATCTCCGTAATCAAACTGACTATAATAAACCCCTGCTTTAGACACCATGTTGATACCATGGTAGCTTGGATTGATAAACTGCATGTTACGGGAAGTGGAAATATATCCTTCTTGTGCAAAGCCTGAAAAAGATCCACACAATAATAATAAGCCAATATGAACGATTCTCACTTTCCTCATTCGATTAAAAATACTGTTCCTGTGCGAGTTACCAACTCCTCATTGATTCTTGTTCCAATAATTTTATAGACATAAAAATTGGAAGAAGGATCAGAGTTTTCTCCATCCCAGCCCATAATTTCAATTGTGCCGTTTGGTGATAGATTATCCTCAGAAACAAACTCTTGATAAATTAGAACCCCTTTACTATTGTAAATGTAGTATTCGACTGCTTTGAGTCCAGTGAACACTGGTCCTAAAATTTCATTGATGTTGTCTCCATTGGGACTAAATGCGTTTGGCATCAAAATCGTGTAACCTTTACCAACAACGATTTCTTCAGTAGTCGTTGTAAAACAACCTGATGCATTGTAAACAAACACTGTAACTGTGTATGTACCATCCGCAAAATATTGATGAGAAACTCGTTCGCCTGTTACAATAGGAGATGCATCTCCAAAGTCCCACTCAACCTTATGATAACTCATGTTATTGGCCAAAGTAAACAGAACGTTACTTCTCTCACTAACTGTTCCATATTTTTCAAGTTCGGGGCTTGTGTAAGTAATTATTGGAGCCAAAACAGATGTGTCTAAAAGATCATCAGCAACAACAACTCCACATCCATTTGCATTTCTAATTTCAAATGTAGCTTCACTTACAGGATTAGAAATAAGAACCCTGTGCGTGTTTATACCAAATTCGGCAGCAATTATATTTACATCAGAACTTTGAACTCTTACACCGTCATAATAAAAGAAAACTTCTCCTGCACTTTGATTTACATCGATATCAATATAACCACCAGACAAAGAACAATATGCTTCATCAACTCTAACAGACCCATAAAGTATTTGATCTTTTGGCAACTCATAAACTTCATCTGTTATACACACATCTGGGTTATTTCTCAATTCATCAATACTTAATGATTCAATATCAGCTAAAACAGGGCCTTCAACAACAGTCAGCCTGTATAAGCCAGCTGTAAGGTTATCTGCATATGTTGTTCCCTTTAAGCGATCAATTTTTTGCCAAGTACCTGATGAACAAGATGATGTTCCACCACTTACAACAACAGAAGATATTTCAGGTGTGTTTGGATCTTGATCGTGGTCAAGATTTGCATCAGGTGAAACAGAATTAGGTATTGCGCAAATCTGATATACACCATTTGATGAGAACTCGGTTAAATTTTGTTTATTATCAGTAATAAATGTTCCATCACAGCTTTGATATGAAACAATGCTATAAGAGAAATTGTTGCTATTAATCTCATCTATTTTTCCATCAAGATCAAAATCTGTTTTATTTGGGTCAATCACTCCATCATTGTCAATATCGGCATCCTCAATGTCAAAAATACCATCATTGTCAGTATCGCGTAATCTAATGGTATAGGTCACACAATTCTCGTCTTCCTTTAAGGTTTCCCAAATGTAATTTTTATAATAAAAAGAATTT
>JAAZUX010000220.1 GCA_018623955.1 Flavobacteriaceae bacterium
ACGATTCGTCTTCTTGACGAGCAGAATAATGCAAAAATGACTTGGATTTTGCAAAATGCGTTCCCAAAACAAGTAACGCCAACTGATATGAATTCCCAATCTTCAGAAGCGGCCATTGAAACAATGGTATTAGCACATGAAGGCATGGTTGCTGAAGCTAGTTGATAGAACATAGTTCTAGAGACACTTCTAATTTTAACTTTAATAGCTAAACGGGCCTTGTGCAAAAGACCTGTTTAGCTATTTTAATAATAAGAAAATCATGATTGATAAGTCCCGAGATTTAGAATATCCTGCACTGGGTTATGTTTTTAGTGTTGCTGCTGTCGACGCGACCCGTTCTCCCCGCTCGGCCAAATCTAGGGGTTTAAGATCTGTCAGGTTAAATTCGAATGGGGCAGATGCAGATTTTCAATCCATCAGTGGAATTAAAGCGACCCGAAATACCGAGGTTTATCGTCCATTGGGAATGAGTAACTATAGTTATCATTTACCCACCACTACATCCTACGAGGATTTAGTTCTTGAGCGTGGAGTGGTAAAAACCCATTCTGATTTTACCCTTTGGTGTAATTCTTTTATCAATCTAAATCTGCCTGGGCTTTCTTCAGAAAGTTCCAGTACTGCAATCACCCAAAAACTCATTTTGGTTTTTCTTTGGGATCGAGACAAAAATAAACCCTTAATGACATGGACTTTTTATGATGCCATTCCAAAATCTATTGAGTACAGTGGTGTCAGTGCCAAAGAAAGTAGCTATGCCATTGAGAAGATTACCATTGCCTATTCCCATTTTGAAACTGAAGCTAACCCTGTTACTGCCAAAATATAGTTATGCCAATTGAAATAAAAGAGCTTATTGTCCGGGGTATTGTTGATGGCAGATCTTCCCAATCCGATGTTGATATCATCAAAACCGTAAAAGAGCATATAGAGAGTTATAATTTTGGATTATCTCAGGCCGAAAAAAAAGAAATTATCCAAGATTGTCTTTCTGAAATGAAATTGCTGTTAGATCGTAAATCAAACTTTTAAGTATGGCCAAAAATTCAGCTAAAGCTTTCACGATTACGGGTTACGAAGATGATGAGTTTAAGAAGAAGATTAGCGTTTTTGAACTTCAGGTACCTCCCGACAAGTTTGATATAAATTTTGGAAATATAGAAGATGCACCGGGAAAAAATGCCAATGGGGATAAATTGGTAAAAGGGTCACCTGGAAAAGAAATACGAAAATGGTGTTTTTCGTTTGTCATTGACAATACAGGAGTATTACCCCAACTTCCCTCGGGATGTAACAGATCAGGTATTTCTATAGCAGATGCCATTAATGTCCTCAATGATGTAACTGTTAAAGTCAATAACGAATCCCACACCAAACCTTTTGTATGGGCCATTTGGTCTGGTTTAGAAATCCGAGGTAGGGCTTCGAGTGTTTCTTATAATTATACCTTTTTCAATTCAAAAGGGGAACCAATTCGTGCTATGGTCTCGGTCGAAATAACCGAAACTCCAAAAGAAAACCCCAACCTTCGAAGTCCAGATATCTCCAGAATGCCTACCATTAAAGACGGTGACAATTTGGTAAAGTTTTGTGAGGACTTTTACAACGATAAAAACTACTACATTAAAGTAGCTGAGTTGAACAATCTAAGTTCATTCAGGGCTTTGGATAAAGGTAAGCGTTTAGAATTTCCACCCATTAAAAAATAATCAATGAGCGATGCTACTCCCATAGATTCTCTAAACGAACCGGTATCCTATGCATTGATTTTTAATAAAAAACCCCTACCACTAAATTTTGAAGTTTTCAGTATATCCGTTCATAAAGAAGTCAATAAAATCAGTAGAGCTTCTTTAAAGTTTCTTGGAGGTGACCCAAAATTGAACACATTTGAGGAGGCAGAGTCCAATCTTTTTAAACCAGGTACCGAAGTGGAGATCAAGTTGGGCTATGATCAGTCCAACACCACTGTTTTTAAAGGGATAGTTGAAAAAAATGGTATTTCCATACGCGAAGGTTTTCATGAGTATAAATCCAAAAGATTATTGGTGATTGAATGTGTAGACAAAGCCATAGAAATGACTAAAACCTACACTTCGGATATTTATGAGGGAAAAAAAGACAGTGAGGTCATCACCACTTTAATAGCTAAAACAGGTCTCAAAAAAACCATAACCGCCACAAGTTTTAAACACGCTTTCCTTCCCAAACACAATATCAATGACTGGGATTTTATGCTCCAGAGAGCAAGTTTAAATGGCCTTATAGTAGTCAATTCAGACAATGCCATTACCGTCAAAAAACCTATTGGTAAAGGAAGTCCAACCTTGACCATAAAACACGGTGATGGTCTGGTAGATTTCGATGGAAAAATCGATGGTGGAGATCAGTTCAATGCACTTAAATTATACGGTTACGATCCTTTCAAGAAAAAATCCGCAAATTCAAATGCCTCAGAACCCAAGCTCACCCCTCAGGGAAATCTGAAGGGAAAAAATATGGCTTTGAAATCCAGCCCATCGAAGACTGAATTGATCATCCCTCAGCCATTGGAAACTGGAGAATTGGCCTCAATTGCTAACGCATCACTGTCCATTAATCGTTTGAAAAGCATTCATGGAACTGTAAAAGTCAAAGGAATAAAAACCGGGAAAATAGATAGTTTAATTAAACTTACCGGTTTTGGATCCCGATTGGATGGATCGTGTTATGTGACCAGTATCGAACATGAATTATATGCTGGAGATTTTTATACCACTTTCGGTTTTGGTCTCAAGGATCATTTGAGTGTTCAGCCCAAGGGGGTTGATCTATCCAATGTTATACCGCCTATAACGGGTCTTCATAT
>JAAZUX010000221.1 GCA_018623955.1 Flavobacteriaceae bacterium
CCCTCCTACTTGTTTTCCTCTGATCCAGTCGAAAGGTTTTACCTCATCATAATCGTGCTCGGAGTCTTTGTTGTAAAAATGTCGGTTGTTCTCATCAAATCCCCATCGTTTTTGTTTTGAGTAGTGCTTTTCAACGATCTCACTTGGAGTTTTACCGCCGTGGGGCAGATCCCAGGGATCATTGTGCATGGTGGGATAGTTTTCGATGTGTTTGACCATTCTTCCCCGTTCCAGCACTAAGGTTTTTAAACCGGCCTGGCAAAGTTCTTTGGCGGCCCAACCTCCACTAATTCCTGACCCTACTACGATGGCATCATATTGGTATTTTTCTGAATGAATTAAACTCATCTTTAGAGATTTTAGTAACCATTAAATAAACAAAATTTTGACAAGAAAAGAAACACAAATCAAATAAGATCACGGCAGCTACTATATAAATCATCAAAATAATTAAATCGAATCATATTTGTTTGATGAACAAATTTTTTAAATTTACCATCAAACTAACTATTTTATGCCTAGGATTGGAATCATTCTTACACTCATAGTGTACGTTTTTATGGGGATCTGTTTGTTGCTTATGCCTTAAGCTTAGGCGGTACGGAATTTCCCTTTTTGTTAGACTGAAGTATTAAACCTGTGGGGTTGATTTGACCCCATGAAAAATTTACTTTTATGAAATTGATTGAGAAATTTGAAAGATTTTTAGACCGTGCTGCAGACCAAGTTGGGGGGTATAAAATTTTAGTTGTCCTCGCCCTAGTTGTCGGTTATCTTTTTGGCTCTATTTTTTCTTAAAAACCTTCCTTTTGCTTTTTAGAGATTGCCAATTGGCTACAGAGTAAGATTCTTCTGTTTTTGGTAAGTTCTTTGAATAAGAGTCGAAAGGAATTAGGTTTGTCTTACAGGAGAGATAAAGGGGGTGTTTAGGGGATCCATTTTTGTTGCGTTTAAAACACATTGGGCTTTCAACCATCTCCATAAGCCACTTGGGTAAATGGCCATCATTTCCCCAGGCAAAAACAACTTTTTTGCACTTTTTTTTCATCTTTTTTAGGTGTTTGACATTGGTGGTATCGTCAGCCAATATTTTGTCCTTTAAGATCTTGGGGTAGGGGGTGATATAGGAGTGAAGATTTCCCAAATAAAAACCTCCGTAACCAAACTTTTTGGTAAAGTTGATCAGTTTCAAAACAGTTCTGTCATCAGCGTTTGCGTCAGCATAGGAGGGATTGAGGAGGATGTACAGTAGCAGTGGTTGATCCTTGTTCCATATTCGCCAAAGCTGGTACCTTCTTTTATTGTCTTTAATAGCCCCTTTGATCACGAATCTTTAGTTTGTAGGTTCAATTTGACTTTCTCAATCACCGCTTGACCAAACAAACACAAGCCCGAATTGGTTATGATCAAAGCCAATGTTCCCCATAGAAACCAATCATCGCTCTGCTTGTATTTTAAAATAATGGATTCTCCCACAATTGACAATCCCATTCCAAACAGTAGCAATCCGGATATGGAATAAAACAACCACTTATTTTTCATTTTTAATGATTTAATCATGATGAATTTAACCAAAAAACCAAAACGATCTTATTCACTAAGTTTTTACATTTTTTATATTTATAGGAACAAACCGAGAAAAATCTTAAAAAGTCAGTGGTCAATGTCCGGGAAACTTATTGCTCTGACCTCGACTTTTTGGAATAGAAAGGAGTTTTAATCGCCCTAATTTATACAGAAATGAAACGTAGAAAATTCACTCGATCCCTTGCCACTTCAATTGCTGGTATTAGTCTTGCCCGTGGTATCGGCCACCACCCTCTAGGCAATAGCAAGAACAAATTGGGCATTGCCCTGGTTGGTCTTGGAAACTATGCCACGCGTCAGTTGGCTCCGGCATTGCTAAAGACACAGATGTGTGAATTGAAAGGAATCGTTACGGGTACTCCTTCCAAGATTGATCAGTGGAAAAAGACCTATAATCTCAAGGATTATCAAATTTACAACTACGATAATTTTGACAGTATTGCCGACAATGACGAAATAGACATTGTCTACGTGGTTTTGCCCAATCATATGCACAAAGCGTTTACCCTGAGGGCTTTTCGGGCAGGCAAACACGTGATCTGTGAAAAACCAATGGCCATGAACGCCCGTGAGGCCGCCGAAATGGTAGCGGCTGGAAGAAAGGCTAACAAACAACTCTTTATCGGTTATCGTTTGCATTATGAACCCCATCACCGGGAGATCATGCGACTGTGCCAAACAGAAGAATTTGGTAAAATCAAATTTTTTGAGGGAGGATTCGGTTTCCGAGCCGGTAATCCCAATCAATGGCGATTAAAAAAGGCCTATGGGGGGGGCGCATTGATGGATGTTGGAATTTATGTCATCCAAGCAGCCAGATACACCATCGGGCAAGAGCCCATTGCTGTTTCCGCTCGTGAGTTCAAAACCGATCCCGTGAAATTCAAAGAAGTGGATGAGTTGATCACCTGGCAAATGGAATTTCCCAATGGTGTAGTGGCCAATTGCACTACTTCGTTTTCTGCTTCGACCAATCATTTGTATGTCGCTGCCGAAAAAGGGTTTATCAGATTAAGCCCTGCCTATACCTATGGTGGATTATCGGGTTATACCCGAAAATACAAGTTTGATTTCCCTCAAGTCAATCAACAGGCCTTGCATATGGATGGTATTGCCGATGCATTGATGAACGGGCTTCCTCACCTGAATGTTGGAGGGGAAGAGGGATTAAGAGACATGAAAATCATTGACGCCATTTTTAAATCGGTGAAACAAGATGGAAAGCGTGTGCTGATCTAATTTTATA
>JAAZUX010000222.1 GCA_018623955.1 Flavobacteriaceae bacterium
CCAATAATTTTATTTGAAAAATCTCCTAACAAACAAGTTGAAGACTTGGTTTTTAAAGAAATAACTTGTGTCAGCCTGTATTGGCAGGAAGATATTGAAAGGATCTCAAAAAATCTCATAGGCCTTCTTGCTATTCAGGGAAATCTTGACCCGAAAGTATTGCTAAGTTCCGACGAATCTATTTGGCAGGAAACTAAAAGAATCTGCAATGTCATGAAGGAATATCCAGGATTTATTTTTAATCTTGGTCATGGCATAACGCCCGATATTGATCCCAATAAAGTTCAAGTAATGATTGATGCTATAAGGCAATAGTGGCGTTAAATATACAATTCAAGTAGCTAGTTAGAATTTACTTAATAGTAAAAAAATAGTCAAATACATGCATTTTGGTTATGATTTATTTAATTTTTCATATTTAAGGGGATATATGTTTATTAAACGTTTTTTTAACCTGGTCTTTGCGGCCGTCTTATTCACTTGGGCTCCACCAGCCTTTACACAGACTCTTGAAGAAGTTGTAGTTACAGCTCAGATAAGAGAGCAGAGCCTTCAAGATGTGCCAATTTCTGTATCAGCAATTGCTGGAGAGGATATTGCTGATAGAAGCGTCGATAACCTTCAATCACTATCTGCCTCTGTTCCAAACTTTATGGTGGTTGAAACTCAAATTGATACTTCAATATCTATTCGTGGGGTTAGATCAGGCGCCAACAAAGGTTTTGAGCAATCTGTACCTATGAACTTCGATGGCGTTGTTTATCCAAGAAGTCAACTAGCAAGAACCCCATTGGTTGATTTGGAAAGAGTTGAAGTTTTAAGAGGTCCACAACCTACCTTATTTGGTAAAAATGCAATTGGTGGAGCTGTAAGTATTACATCAGCAAAGCCAACAGAAGAATTTGAGGGTAAATTTTCTACATCTCATGAATCTGACCATGGTGAAGATCAATCACTTTTAGTTTTATCTGGCGCTTTATCTGACAATCTTCTTGGAAGGCTGACTGTTTCAACTAGAGAGATGGACGGATGGATTACAAACACAAACATGAAAAGAATCGAGCCACAAAGAGATGAAACATATATCAGAGGTCAGCTTGCATGGACAGCTGGTGATGTTGATTTCAACTTAAAAGTTGAGACTGCTGACTTTGATTCTGTCGGTTATGCCATGGAAGCTCTTGCGCCTCAAGACGGGTATAGCCTTGTTTTTGCTGGGCCCATTGCAGTAGAAACAAATGAAGACTGGGTCAGATCTAGCGGCGAAACTTTCAGCCAAAATACTATGGATAATTTTGTTTTAACTGCTAACTATCCAATGGATGGTGGGGGAACCCTTACTTCTATAACGGGTCATGTTGAATATGATTCATATGAAGTTCTTGATGTTGACTATGTTGGCCTTGAAATCCTAGATGGCACAAATCAAACTGAAAAGTATGATCAATGGTCTCAAGAAATTCGATATACCTCACCTGGAGGAGAAGATGTTGACTATATCGTTGGTGCATATTTCCAAACCGCAGATGTTGATGTAACTGATTATGTTCCATTGGGCTCATTTCTTGCGCTTGCAGGACCTCCAGTTTCATTATTAGTTGGAACAAATTGGGATAGACTTTATGCGCAATCATCTGATATGTACTCTGTTTTTGGCCAAGCTGATATTAATCTTCAAGGAAATTGGAGATTAACTCTTGGTGCAAGATATTCCAATGAGGACAAAGACGGGAGTAGAAAGTTAACCCTGGATGGGACTGGAACTGCATTGGCTGGTTCGCCATTATTAAACGTTTTGTGGGCTGGAGTTCTAAATGTTGGTCCTCATGACGTAGCTAGTAGTAGAAGTGAAAACTCTTTTGATCCAATGGTTCGATTAAGTTATGACTTATCTGATAACTCTCAAATGTATGTTTCATACACTGAGGGCTCTAAAGCTGGCGGTTTTGATATTCGTGGTAACTCAATCCCTGGAACTCCATTAGTTTCAAGCGCAGGTGGATGGGAGTTTGAGGAAGAGAATGCTACCAACATTGAATGGGGCTACAAAATGAAATCTGATAGAGCGTCATTCGACTTCACGTACTTTACGACTGAATACGATGATCTGCAAACAAGTGTCTTTGATGGTGTGTTGGGCTTTAAAGTTGGAAATGCTTCAGCTGCAGAGTTGGATGGCTTTGAAATGCAAGGAAGATACCTTCTTACAGATAACTTAGAGTTTTATGCCTCTATGGCAAGTCTAGACTACAAATTCACTGATTGGAAAAACAGTCAGTGCGCATACGGCGAGGCTGCCACAAATGGTATTTATTGTGACAGATCTGGTGCCAGCGTTATTCTTGCTCCAGAAGATACAGCTAATGCTGGATTTGCATATGATACTGTGTTGTCTAATAACTGGGTATTTGATGCTAATTTAAATGTTGATTATTCATCGGAGTACTTTATAACTACTAACCTTGATAAAAATATCAAAGAAAGCGGCTACTCAAAAGTTGGTTTGGTGCTTGGCTTAACAAGCTCAGATGGTAAATGGAGAGTATCATTGATTGGTGATAATTTAACTGATGAAAGAATTAAAGTAGTTGGTGGAACCATACCTCTAGCAAGAACCTTTGTAAGGCTTGCATCAGGCGGAGCTCTAGATGGAATAGCTTACGATGCAATCTATGCTAGACCAAAAAATATAGCTATTAAGTTAGATTATAATTTTTAATCTATTTAATTAATAACTTAAAAGCCTCGCTTTATAGTGAGGCTTTTTTATATCCTCTCAATTAAAATAGCTGTGCCAGCTCCAGCCGCACCACTGGTTGCAACAATTCC
>JAAZUX010000023.1 GCA_018623955.1 Flavobacteriaceae bacterium
GCACAACAAGAAGGTTATACGGAGCCTGATCCCAAGATCGACCTCAGCGGTATTGATGTTGCCCGAAAAATATTGATCTTGGCCCGTGAAAGTGGAATGAAAATCGAATTGGAGGAAATTCAAAATGAATCCTTCCTGCCTCAAGAATGTTTGGATACCCAAGACAATAAATCATTTTTTGAATCCCTGGTAAAACACAGTGATCATTTTGAAAAAATGTTGGAAAATGCCGAAAAGGAGGGCGCCAAAATGAAATATGTTGCGCAATTGGAAAACGGAAAAGCCAAAGTAGGTATACAACTGGTCAAAGAAGGACACGACTTTTACAATCTCGAAGGGAGTGACAACATCATCCTTTTCTACACCAATCGTTACAAAGAACAACCCCTTATTGTAAAGGGAGCGGGAGCCGGAGCAGATGTCACTGCCTCGGGTATTTTTGCCGATATCATCAGAATTGGAAAGCAATAATTATGGATCAAGTTAAGATTTTTGCTCCTGCCAGTGTGGCCAATGTATCCTGCGGATTTGATGTGTTGGGATTTTGTCTCGACCCTGTGGGCGACGAAATGGTCATTCGCAAAACAGAATCCTCGGGCTTAAAAATTACCAAAATCGTAGGTCAAAGCCTACCGCTGGATGTAAAAAAAAATGTTGCTGGCGCAGCCGCCGAAGCCCTGCTCAAAGCCCATCCGCAAAAAGCAGGGTTTGAAATAGAAATTTACAAAAACATCAAAGCCGGTAGTGGTATTGGAAGTAGTGCTGCCAGTGCTGCCGGGGCTGTTTTTGGTATCAATGAATTACTGGGCAAACCTTTTACGGCCCACCAATTGATTGCTTTTGCAATGCAGGGCGAAGCTCTGGCAAGTGGATCGGCCCATGCCGACAATGTGGCTCCCGTCCTTATGGGAGGAATCACTTTGGTCAGATCTATTGATCCTATCGATGTGATCCAGCTGCCGACACCCAAGGAGTTGACTGCCGTGATCTTACATCCCAAGATTGAATTAAAAACCATGCACGCACGTGAAATAATCAAAAAAAACGTTACCATGGAAAAAGCCATACAACAATGGGGAAATTTAGGGGCTTTCGTCTCTGCCTTGTTCAATGAAGATTACGGGTTGATGTCGAGAAGCTTAAAAGATGAAATTGTAGAACCCATGCGATCACTTTTGATCCCTGAGTTCGAATCGCTCAAAAAAGCCTCCACAGATGCAGGTGCATTGGGGTTTGGAATCTCGGGTTCCGGCCCATCAGTCTATGCCCTAACCAAAGGAATGGAAACTGCCCAAAAAGTTTCTAAGGCCATTGATGAAATAATTTCATCGATTGGTATAGATTTTGAGATACACCTATCTAAAATCAACGATCAAGGAATCAAAATCTTACCCAATTAATGAAGTACTTCAGTCTTAACCATAACTCAAAAAGTACACTTTTTCACGATGCAGTAAAGAGAGGTTTAGCCCCCGACAGAGGTCTATATTTCCCTGAAACCATCCCCCAACTCCCCCAAAGTTATTTTGATGGCATCGAAAAAATGAGTATTCCCGAAATGGCATACCGGGTCATCAAACCCTATGTTGGGAATCAAATTTTGAAAGAAAAACTGATGGAAATTGTTTCAGAGACATTGGATTTTGACTTTCCCATCATAGCAATTACCGATAATATTGCTGCCTTGGAATTATTTCAGGGTCCAACGCTTGCCTTTAAAGATGTTGGAGCGCGATTTATGGCGCGATCTTTGGGACATCTCAATCGGGACAGTAATGAGAAAATAACCGTCTTGGTCGCTACCTCCGGGGATACAGGAGGAGCTGTTGCCAATGGCTTTCTGGGCGTTGAGGGCATCAATGTTGTCATCTTGTATCCCAAGGGTAAAGTCAGTGAAATTCAAGAAAAACAGCTGACCACTCTGGGACAAAACATCACTGCTTTGGAGGTTGACGGTGTATTTGACGATTGTCAAGAAATGGTCAAAACTGCTTTTTTGGATCCAGGTTTATCCAGTGTAAACCTCACCTCTGCCAACTCTATCAATGTCGCTCGGTGGCTACCCCAGATGTTCTATTATTTTATAGCCTACAGGGCCCTTAAAAGCAAAAACAAAAGATTGGTGTTTTCCGTTCCCAGCGGAAACTTTGGAAATATCTGTGCCGGTATCATGGGACAGCAAATGGGATTGCCCATAGATCACTTTATTGCCAGTACCAATGTAAATGACGCTGTTCCGCGTTATTTGGAAACGGGTACTTATGATCCCATGCCAACCATACAAACCATCTCCAATGCCATGGATGTAGGTAACCCCAGTAACTTCGTCAGAATTCAAAAAATATTCAACAACGACGCTGTAAAAATGAAAAAAAATCTTTCTGGCTATCGTTATACAGATCAAGAAACCAGAAAGGCCTTAAAGGAAATTTACGACCTCAAAAACTATATTGCTGATCCGCATGGTGCCGTGGGTTATTTGGGACTGAAGGAATATTTGAACGAACAAAAAGAGGATCTTTACGGAGTTTTCCTGGAAACCGCCCATCCCGTCAAATTTTTGGACTCGGTCAACAAAACCCTTAAATTGGAAGTTGAAATACCCGAAAGACTCAAGGATACCCTCGCTAAAGAAAAAGTCAGTGTTCCCATCAAGGATTACAGTGAACTCAAAGCTTATTTACTGGACTAAGCTATTGATATCCGGTAAAATAAAATCTTTTAAAGCACTCCCTTCCTTCATCAATTCCTCAATGCCTTTCCAATCCCTAGGTGCTCCGGCCGACAAGTTGACCGGGCCATCATTGGTGATCAAGACATCATCTTCGATACGGATACCAATATTCCACCATTTGGGGTCACAGGGGCTGTTCTCCGGAATGTAGATACCAGGCTCTATTGTAATGACCATATCCGCCTCCAAATCCTGATAATTTCCCGGGTCATGAACATCCAGTCCAATGTGGTGTGAAAGACCATGGGGATAATATTTTCTGGCCTCTGAGGCCTCGCTGATGATCCCCAATTGTAGTAATCCCAGAGCTACAATATCATAGGACAATAGGTAAATCGATCTAAAACTATTTCCCACCTGTGAAGCACTTATGGCCGCTTGCTGTGAATCGTAAACAATTTGATACAAAGCTTTTTGCTCCGGACTGAAGACACCGTTGGCAGGAATGGTTCGGGTAACATCGGCCGTATAACCGTAAAACTCTGCACCCAAGTCCATCAAAACCAACTGATTTTGAATCTCTTCTTTGTCATTTTCGATATAGTGCAAAACACAACCGTTTTCGCCTGCCCCGACTATGGAGGGGTAACCCTCATCGGCAGCCCCGTATTTGCGATACACAAACTCATGGATACCTTGAATCTCTCTTTCACCCATCTCAGGATGCATCGCTTTCATCACTTCAATTTGTCCCACTACAGAAATGGCAACCGCTTTTTTTAAGAGATCTATTTCATTTTTGGTTTTGATCTCTCTCATATCTCGCATAATCATGGGCAGGGTTTCCAAATCAAAATTGTAATTCCGTAGGGCAAAAGCAGTTTTTCTCTTGACTTCTCTGTAAAAATCCTGGTCAGGTTCTTTAAGAAAATCTCTGATGATTTCATCTTCCATCAACAAACTGTCGCGCTTTACCAGGTACTCAACCTCATCCCTTATCTTCTCATAACTTTCCTGGTCGGCTTCCATAATTCTTTGGTAGGCCTTATGGGCCAAAGGATTGAAATCATTAGGAAAATTGATGGCTTCTCTAAAGGTCGCTTTGAGATCAAATAAATCATGGGGATCGTCTACTTTGAAGCGAACATTGTCTCTAAAAACATAGGTCTTTTGATTTCGAATGTCGTTCTTAAACTCAAACATCAAAACCTGATCAAAACGACCCAAGTTAACGCAATCGTTCTTGAAATCAAGCCGCTCGGCAACCCGCTCATACCCCAGCTGTTTTACCTGTTCCAAATCGTATCGTTTTCCATTCCACATTTCCATATAATCATCGCGCTCCGGAACATAAATCTTTTCGTAATAAACCCCCTCGCTGTCTGTTTGTGGATTTTTATAGATCATCAAAACAGAATGAGGCTGATGCCATCCGGTCAAATAGAAAAAATTGGGATCTTGATGATAAATATAATCCACATCATTGGCGCGATTTCTTATTGGTGCACTGAACAGAACCGTAACACTGTTGTCCGGCATCTTTTGACGGAAGGCCTTCCTTACATTTTGATAATGTTCGGCAGATAACTTTGATTTTTGACTATGTCCAAAAAAGAAAGAGAGCAAAACAGTCAATACAATAATTTTTTTCATATATCTAAATTTGAGTTTGTTAGATGATATTTAATCATTTTCTTTTGTTGAAGGATTTATTTTGGCTGTTTTAGTTCCCGCTATGAGAATTTAATAAGGACCGTTTTAAGGGGTTTTAGGCTATCGATTCTATTCACTTATGACCTAAAAGTAATATTTTTGTTTAAAAGAACTCCATGAAGAAAACCCCATTTTTTGACATTCACACCCAGTTGGGTGCCAAAATATCCCTTTTCGGGGGGTATCAGATGCCCATACAGTATAGCGGAGTCAAACAAGAGCATTTGGCCATCAGACATAGTCTGGGTGTTTTTGATGTTTCTCACATGGGAGAATTTTGGGTCGAAGGACCCCATGCATTTGACCTGTTACAGTTCGTTTGCAGTAATGATATTTCCAAACTCATTCCCGGAAAAGCACAATACAATTACATGCCCAATGAAGAAGGCGGAGTGGTCGACGACCTGATCGTTTACCAACTCCATGCCGAAAAATACCTGCTGGTGGTCAATGCTTCCAATATTGAAAAAGACTGGAATCATATCCTAAAACAGAATCAAAAATTTAAGGCAAAGCTCGAAAATGCATCAGAAAAAACAGCTTTATTGGCCATTCAAGGCCCCAAAGCTATGGCTGCTATGCAGTCCATTTGTGATGCCCAGCTCGATCAATTGTCCTACTACAGCCATACCACCACCACTTTTGCAGGGGTCAAAAACGTTTTGGTGGCCACCACAGGCTACACCGGTGCGGGAGGAATCGAAATCTATTTTGATGTTGCCGAGGCTGAAAAAATATGGAAGGCTGTGATGGAGGCCGGTGCCGATTTTGGCATATTGCCCGTGGGATTGGCCGCCAGAGACACGCTGCGTTTGGAGATGGGATATTGTCTCTATGGAAACGAAATCGACGACCAAAGCTCACCCATAAGCGCAGGACTCGGATGGGTCTCCAAACCACTTACCGGTTTTTTGAATGCAGCACTCCACCAAAGATCAATGCAAGAAGGCACATCAGAAAAACTCATAGGTTTTCAAATTGATGAAAGAGGCATTCCTCGTTCGGGATATCTTCTTTTTGACACCGACGAAAATCCCATTGGCAGAGTTACCTCCGGAACCCAGTCTCCCTCCCTCAACAAAGGCATCGGTTTGGGCTATGTCAAAACCTATTATTCCAAACCCGGACAAAAAATATCGGTGAAGATCAGAGAAAAATTTGTACCCGCTACCGTTGTAAAACTTCCCTTTGTAAAACCTTCATAAAGGGCATTTAAACAGATGAAAAGGATCTTGATTCTTGGCGCCAGTGGATTCATAGGAAACACCCTCTACAAGGAGTTAAATTCCTACTACGATACTTTTGGGACCTATTTTACCAAAAAGGGCTTTGGCCAAAACCATCATTTCTTTCATTTTGATATTGAAGAGGGTGGACTGGAGCGCATCATCAAAGAAGTCAAACCAAAACTCATCATATCCGCTTTGAGGGGCCCTTTTGAGGGCTTGATCGAAACCCATGAGTTTTTAATTAACTTGATCGATCGATCCAATTGCAGGTTATTCTTTCTTTCCTCTGCCAATGTGTTCGACACCTTCGAACATTTCCCGTCCTACGAATACGACAAGACCCTGTCGGAAAGCATCTACGGTCGATTCAAGATCAAAATCGAAAACGACCTCTTGCGCCTACCCCCGGCCAAATTTGTTTTGGCACGTCTGCCTATGGTCTTTGGAAATCATTCGCCCAGAATTCAGGAGTTGGATCAGGCCATGAACACAAACCAACCCATCGAAGTTTTCCCCAATACCATCATCAATGTCAACAATGACATCAAACTCAGTCAACAAATACATTACATCATCAATCAACAACTGACAGGGATTTTTCATTTGGGCAGTACAGATTTGATCCATCATTTTGATTTTATCAAATTAATGATTCAAAAGAGGTACCAACGAAAAGCCGTTTACAAACAGGTGTACACCACCAATCAGATGCGCTACTTGGCTGTTTTGGCCAAAGAAAATAAATTGCCCAACAACCTTCTGTTTTCATACACAGAAATTTTGGACGATTTGACCTTGATCAAAAAGGATTTTTAATTGTTTTTATATTTGTGATCAACAACCAATAAATATCATGGGAAGAGCCTTTGAATTCCGAAAAGCCAGAAAAATGAAAAGATGGTCGGCCATGGCCAAAACCTTTACCCGCATCGGTAAAGATATTGTTATGGCAGTCAAAGATGGGGGACCGGATCCTGATAACAATTCTCGACTTCGAGCGGTCATACAAAATGCCAAGGCCGCCAATATGCCCAAGGACAACGTCGAACGCGCCATCAAAAAAGCATCGGATAAAAACACCGAAAACTACAAAGAAGTCTTGTTTGAAGGCTATGCGCCACATGGGATCGCCATATTGGTCGAAACTGCAACCGACAACAACAACCGTACAGTTGCCAACGTCAGGAGTTATTTTAACAAATTCAATGGCAACCTAGGCACCTCAGGCTCCGTGGAGTTTATGTTTGACCGAAGTTGCAATTTTAGAATCCCGGCTGAAGGTGTGGATGTTGAAGAATTGGAATTGGAATTCATCGACTTTGGAGTGGAAGAAGTCTTTGAAGATGAAGATGGGATATTGCTCTATGCCCCCTTTGAAAACTTTGGGGCCATTCAAAAAGAATTGGAAAGTCGATCCATAGAAATACTCTCCTCAGGATTTGATCGCATTCCACAGACCAGCAAACAACTTCTGGCAGACCAGCAAGAAGAAGTGCTCAAACTGATCGAAAAGATCGAAGAAGACGATGATGTACAAAACGTATATCACGCCATGGACATACAAGAATAATTATTCAAATCAAACATTCATAAATATAGTAAGTATTCCGAGCACGGTGAAATTCGACATCAGAAACGATCTAGCCGAGCAGATTGTCATTTGTCAGAAAATAATTGGAAATTACAACCAGTCCCCGATCACCCCTGTTCGGCTCTATTGAAATAGGCTTTCATTTCTTTTAAATCCTTTTCAATATCTCCCGTTGGCTTCAATAGTTTTAAAAAAGATACTTTTTTTGAGGGGTAGTTAAAGTGTACCAATAAAATGGGCACTTCGGCCTCTAGAGCGATATAGTAAAAGCCTGTTTTCCAGCGATCTACTTTTTTTCGGGTTCCCTCCGGAGCAATCGCCATTCGAAAAGCATCCTGCTCTTTAAAAATTTGTGCTATGGCTGATACTTTATTTTCATTGGAATTGCGATTGATGGGAGTTCCTCCTAAGGCGCGAAAAAACCAACCCGTAAGGGGATTAAATAATTCTTTTTTCCCCACATAGCTTATTTTTTTGTTCAGGACAGCGCGGGTCAAAACCCCAATGATAAAATCCATGTTTCGGGTATGGGGATAAACAGTTACAATGAATTTTTTCAATTGAGGAAAATCTCCTTCAATCCTCCAGCCCATTATACGAAGAAACAGGATCTTAGCCAGCCATGACATCATTGTGAATTCAATTGATTTAGATGAGCTTTGGCCCGATCGAGGTCCCGTGGGGTATCGATTTCAAAATTTAGATTGTGGGTCACCACCATCTTAATTTTTTTCCCGTGTTCGAGATAGCGAATGCATTCGATTTTTTCAGCCGACTCCAAAGGAGTCATCTCCTGCTCGCTGAATTCGATCAGGGCTTGCTTTCTAAAAGCATAAACCCCAACATGCTTATAATAGGGCGGGGCTTTTTCATGATCCCGATCAAAAGGAATGGGTGAACGGGAAAAATAAAGTGCAAAGTCATTTAAATCGACAATCACTTTGACCACACTGGGATTTTTGACCTCCTCCGGTTCGAGAAGTGGGGTCATCAACGAGGCCAAAGCGATTTCCTTCCGGGGATCATCCTCAAAGACTTCAATCAGCTTTTTTAGGCTGTCACCATCCACAAAAGGCTCGTCGCCCTGGACGTTGATGACCACATCGGCATCCATTCCCGATACGGCTTCGGCAATGCGGTCGCTGCCACATTGATGATCGTTCCGGGTCATGACAGCTCGCCCTCCGTTGTCAGAAATTTCCTCAAAGATCACATCGCTGTCCGTAGCCACAACCACTTCGTCAAAAAGACCTGTAGCCACTACATTTTGATAGGTTCTTAAAATAACGGTTCTATCCCCCAACTGCTGCATTAGCTTACCGGGGAAGCGCGATGAGTCATAACGCGCAGGTATAATCGAAACTATTTTCATTTATGCAAAGATGAGAAATATTGATTTAATAATACCAAGTGTAAACTTCCCCTTTTATATA
>JAAZUX010000223.1 GCA_018623955.1 Flavobacteriaceae bacterium
CCTCTCTTTTTTTGATCATTTCGTTTCTCGTATGATCCAGCTTTCCATCATAGCTCGCTATGGACTGAGCTTTTTTTGAATTTTTATTTTTCTTTTTTGGCATTGACCAAGTTGAGTCATATAAATTGAAATCTACAAATTCACCATTGTAGATCGATGAGCTTTGTATCGATCCAAAGTGATAATTCCAGTGCTCATCATTGATGATGCTTTTTTTAGTGCCGTCTTCGAAGCTGATAACCAATTCTGCAATAAAAGATGTTTCATCACCATAATCTGTTTTTCTCTTTCCACTATTGGGCCTGAAATTCCTAAACCACCCATCTGCAAGAATAACACCCAATCTATTGTCCCCAGAGGAAAGCATATCCTTAACATCATATGCTTGGTATTGAATTCTATTGTTATAGGAGGTCCATCCGGGGGTTAGATATGATTTCCCAACTCTTTTTCCATTGATGTGGGCCTCATAAATCCCTCTGGAAGTAATAAATAAATTGGCTGATGTTATTTTATTACCAACAACAAAATCATTGGTAAAATATGGGCTTTTGGGATCCTTTTTATCGTCATTGTTGACCCCTATCCAATCTGAATTCCATTGTTTTTTACCCATCAATCCTGTTGTCCAAGAACTAATTGCACTCTGTTTCGGTCTGCTTGATTGATTGGTCCATACCTTTACCGTCCAATAATACTTGGTGGCATATTCAAGGGGTTTTCCCTGATACTTAACATAAACAGACTCCGAAGAATTTACTCTGCCCGAATCCCAAAACAAACTTTCCTTAGAGAAGGTTTTATCTGTCGCAACAAAGAGCTGATAATGGGTTTGGTTTAAATCATAATCATCGGATTTAATTCTCCAAGAGAAATCAGGATTTTGACTGTCTAAACCCAAAGGATTAATGAGTTTGTCAACTTCTAATTGGGTAATCGTTGTTTTTTGAGCTTGAACCGATAGAAGTGATAAAAAAATTAAAATAGAATATAAAGTGCGCATTTTATTGATTGATTTTTCTTCGTGAAATTTAAATTTGGTTTTCATACAAGTTAATAAATTAATTTTATGCTGTTTGAGCAATCAATTGAGCAGCTCCCAAAGCACAGGCAAAGGACGCGGGTTTGGCTTTAATTTTTTGATGGGGAAATTGTTTTTTTAAAAGGGCCAGGAAAATTTTGTTGTCTGAAAAACCACCGTCGATGTATATTCTTTTGGGTAAAGTTTCACAGATGACATCAATTTCGCCTGTGAGTAAATCCGTCAGTTCTCTCATCAGCTGATGGTAGGCAGTTTCAAAATTGGGAAAGCCTAAATCATCCTGAGGTGGAGTATGGCTATTGTCTATGTATTTCCAGTGAAAGTGATTTTTTGATTTTTTGAGCACTTCTTCCATGATTTGCTCCTCCCATTCGATCCCTCGATGGTAAAATTTTGGCTTACTGAAGTGTTCAATCAGTTTTTCAACTTTCAGTCGGTGCTCTTCTCCCAAGAAAAGGCGTGAGCTTTTTACCGGGCTCCCGTCAATTTTCATATATGCAGTAGCTCCGGCATTGATTTGGTTTTCGTCAAAAAGAGAATCGCCGGAAAAAGGATTAAAATTGATACACCACGTTCCTGTTGACAAAAGAATAAAAGACTCCTTCCCTTTCAAAAGGTAGGTCAGCAGTGCCGAAGAGCTATCGTGAATTCCGATACCAAAGGTGATTTTTCGACCTCCAAAATTTTTAATTACAGTGGTTTGGGTTTCAACAATGGGAGGGAAAAAATGGTCAATCCCCTCTGATTTCACCCAGTCGTGATAGTCTTTTTTTTCATAATCCCACAAATCGGTATGACAACCTATACTGGTATATTCTGTGAACATTTTCCCCGTAAAGACATAACTTAAATACTGGGGTAAATGCAAGCTATAACGAATTTTTTTGAAAAGTGCAGGGCGTTTGTATTTAAGCCAATAAAGCTGTTTGCCGGAGTTGAGAAAATTCAGATTTTTAGATCCCGTCTGTGAGGCAAAAACAGACTCAGGCCCATAATCCCGATAAAAAGGCGCAAAGGTATCGGCCTCTACCGGCTTGTGGTAGTCGTAGACCGGAGTAACCACCTCACCTTTATCATCCAAGTGGACAAGAGTAGCACCAAAACCTGAAAAACTTACCTTATCAATTTCAAAAGTTTCAGACGTTAATAAACTTTCAAAGCTCTCCTTCATCCATGACACAATTTCTTGGATATTTTCGGCGCTGTGCCCATCCTCATCCTCTATTTTGGAAAGGGTTACTTTCTCCCGCTTGAGAATGTTGTATTCTGTATCGAATAAAAAATATTTTTGGTTGGTCTTCCCTACATCAAAAACCAAACAACACTCTTTTTTCACAGGTTTAAATTTATTGAGGGTTTCATTATAATCCGGTTGATTTAGAATCAAGCCCTCGAGCTGCTATCAACTGATTGCGAATGTCGAGAGAACGGTAGGCTGCAAGGGCATCTAAGGCTCCACCTCTCCTGTAGATGGATTCTTTGACCAATGGCCTAACGTCGGTTCTAAAGGCTTCCTGTAATATCGATTGTGCGGCCGCCACATCATTTTGTGACTGAGCGGCTTTCAAGCCATCGTAGTCCACCAATAAGGCTCTGGCATAGGCAATTTTGATACTTTCCACAGATTGCAATAAATCTTCCATAGGGTCTTTGAGGTTGTGACTGGCATCGATCATCCAAGACAATTCAGGATTTGCAGTTTCTCGCATACCTTTCACCAATTCGCAAAAAATTAAAAACAACTGATAGGGTTTGATGCTTCCCACTGTGAGATCATC
>JAAZUX010000224.1 GCA_018623955.1 Flavobacteriaceae bacterium
GATGTCAAAGACTAGGATTTAAACATGAGCGATATCTTTGGAATTGCAAAGTCAGGATTGCAGGCCTATAAGGAAGGGCTTGCGACTACAGGGCAAAATATTGCTAATGTTGGTAATGAGAATTATGCTCGACGCGAAGCCAATCTAGCTGAGGTTAAATCTGGTTCAGCTGATGTTTTATCAATATCTCCCAGTTCCAGCTACGGTGTTAAAGTTGATGGGGTTGTTAGAGCGTTTGATCAGTTTATTGATGTTCAACTTCAGAAGGCTTCCTCTGGTTTATCATTTTCTACATCGCAAACATTAATTTTAGAAAAGCTTGAACAAGTTCTACGTCCAGGGGAGAAAACGGTTGCAAATAAATTGCAAGACTTTTTTGCTTCTCTTTCAACTGTATCACAAGACCCGTCGGACTTAGCTGCAAGACATATTGCCGTTGATGCGGGACGCGCTGTGGTTGCTTCTATAAAAAATGTTGCAAACGGTATTAACGATTTAAGACAGCTCGTAAGTGATAATATTTCTGGGAATATTTCTGATTTTAACAAAACAATTGAGTTACTTGGTTCTGTTCAAAGAGAAATCCTGGGAAATACGAGCCCTAAAAGCACCCCGAATAATTTACTTGATCAAAGAGATGCTCACTTGAAAACTTTAAGTGAGTTTGCAGACATATCTGTGGATTACCTCAAAAATCATTCGGTAAAAGTGACGCTAGGAACGACAGGTCAGGGTCAAACATTGATGGACGGTCTCACTCATAAAAAACTGAGATTACAAAATGTTGATGGTGCATCAAAAATTTATATAGATAATGGAGCCAACAGCGCTTCAACAATAATCCAAATTCAATCAGGTGAGATTGCTGGTTATATGGCTGCTGATATTGCCCTTACCGAAACAAAGAGATCTCTCGATGATCTTACAAAAAGTCTTGTTGCTGAGGTTAATGAGGTACATCGATTTGGAGTTGATCTCGATGGTGTGCAAGGTAAAGACTTTTTTAGCTTAGACGCTATCGCGATAAATAAAAATTCAACACGCGAAAGTACCTCACAATTAAGAGTTGATGGTAACTTAGAAAAATTTATGGGTGAGCGTCTGAGTGTAAAATATAGTGGCTCTGACGATCTATGGTTAATTGCAGATTCATCTGGCAGCAAATTAGTAGAATTTAAAGGGAGCACAGAATTGGACGGTCTCCGCTTTAACGTTGAGGGGAAACCGGCACTCGGTGATAGCTTTAATGTTAAGATTACCAACAATTCTTCTGAGAATTTACAAATAAAGATCAAAGACGGGAAAGATATAGCTGCTAGTTCGTTCTACTCCATCGAACCTGCCGGCAGTAACTTAAGTAATACAGATATATCATTGGAACGCTTCTCTGAAATTAAAAGTGATAATTTAACAAAGTTAAATTCATCACTTAGTCATCCTCGTGACGCCGCTAATGCCATCTCCTTTGTTAGTGACGGCGTTCTCGGATACATGGAAAATGTGGATAGCATAGATAATTTAACATCATTGAAATCTCAAGCAAAAATCCAATTTAGCGCGCCTTTATCTGGTCTTGATGCGAATTCAAAATTAAAAATTACCCTTGGAAGCACGGAACATATTTTCTCAGTCGGTACTATGATAAGTGGTGTAACAAGTTATAGTGAGATTGCAGACTTTTTGAATAAAGGCGGACTTAAATCCGACACTAATTCCTTCTCATTTTCGGACCTTGGACTTTATGCTGGTGGTAATACGAATAATTTAACTGTGTCTTCGGCAGCCCAGTCTCCGTATTCGACATTCGCGAAATTGAATTCTGGTAGTTTGAACGACATATCGGGTATTAGTATTTCAGCTGATACAGGGGTGGCTGATTTACAGATTTTTACGCGAGAAGGAATACAGCTGTCTGGTAAACCACTTACCGAGCAACAGGCTAATCTTCTTATAAACAAAACAAATGGTTTTGCCGAGGACGCGGTATATACTGCTAATTACACATCCATAGGCGAGGATAATCAGTATATTGGAGCAGATATTACGCGCCTTACCACGGCTGGAGCCCAAACAAAGACTATCACGGCAATTGGGTTTTCTGAAAATTTAAACTTATATGCTGCGAATAGCTTTCCTACTTCCAGAGCTGGGATGTCATCCGCAATGACATTTAGCACTGCAGCTGGCCGCACTAATGATTTCACCATTGCCCAGGGTATGATGGCTGGTCAGATTGCTGAAAAGTTTAACAATGAGAATGGTAAGTTTGGGGTGGAAGCGAAGGCCTACAACAATCTCGAACTCTTTGGAATTTCTAATGGTCGCCTTCAATTTGATATTTATGGAGATAATGCGACAGCTTCATCAATCGATGTGACAGTAGCAAATAATGACACTGCTTCGCTTGTAACTGCTATAAACGCAAAAAGTTCAGAGACTGGAGTTGCCGCCTCAGTTTCAGGTAGTGGTGCAGTCGTGTTAAGCAAATTCGATGGCAATGACATTTCATTGAAAAATTTTAGTATTGCCACTGGAACTGTTTCAGCTCGCCAAATTGATAAATTTGGGGAAAAGATTCAATCTTCCTCAACCACTATTACAACTGGAAAGCACATTATTTCTGGAGGTCAAATTGAGCTTCGAAGCCCGGATACATTCAGTTTAACTTATAACGGGGCAACTCAGTCTAGTACTGCATCTTCTTTTGATGATGGTTTTGTAAAAAAATCTAACAACTTTGAAAGAAATAGGACTGAATACAGTTTTAAATCCAGTTCATTTATTGATGGAAACTTGCTAGATGAAACGCACTCAATAGC
>JAAZUX010000024.1 GCA_018623955.1 Flavobacteriaceae bacterium
ATTTGTAGACCACATCGCGGGGTAGAGCAGTAGGTAGCTCGTCGGGCTCATAACCCGAAGGTCGCTGGTTCGAGTCCAGTCCCCGCTACTAAAACATTAAAACGGTTATACTATTATAAAAGTGTAGCCGTTTTTATTTATAAAAATTTCGTTCAAACACTGTCAAAGATTAATATAAGAGTTTATCGAGATTATTTTACCTAATTTCACTCTCCACAAAAATCTATGAAAAAAACAAAATTAATTATCACCATTTTCTTGTTGCTTACTACCATTTTAGGGAAAGCACAATCTAGATATAATGTAATCTATGAAAAACAATTAGGACAAAATTTTGCTGGAGAAAATATAAATGCAGGTTTTCATTTACTCGATTATGCAGACTCATTATTCATCCCAAAAAAAATAATTAAAACTGAAAATAATTTCGCTAAAGTGATTAACCCTATTTTTCGTTTTGGTAAACTATTCTTAAGCAATTATCTAATAACAGATTATGCAATGACAATGAATCATGAAAGATTTGGTCATGGATATAGAATGCTAGAGGCAGGTGGTTCTATTGATAAAATTGTTTACAATATGCCTCCGCCTTTCACCAATGAATTCTCCTACATAAACTCCACTTACCCTCAAAATTTTACCATACAACAAGAATTAATGTATCGTCTAGGTGGTTCTGAAACTAATCTTGTTTTAACCGATATAATGCGTAAGAACATATTGTTAGATGAAAGATTCAATTACAATTTTGGCCTTGCCTATCTATATGGAAGCAATGATATGCCAGGCTACACAGCCTTTGTTACTAATCCAGCTGCTGACCCGATACAATACAGGCAAAATATAAATCAGCTATATGGTGCTGAATTACTTACTCGGGAGAAAATGCGAACTTATTCATTCATTGCTCTATTGACTGATCCCATAAATTTTTACGCCTTCAAGTCTGTCTTTTACGATTATATCATTAAAGGTAGACATAGCTCCAGAATAGGAATGATAAAACTGAGCAATAGACTTAAATATTTGCCAAGGTTTAGATTTGAATACACCCCTTATGGTCCAGAATTGGTATATCAAAATTACTTTAAGTTAAATTCTAAATTAATGCTGTTTAGTTTTAGTCATTCAGACCCAAATTTACCCAACTCATGGCGAGTCGCAGCAAATATTTGGAACCTAAAATCATCCGATAATCTATCATTTAATTTATCAGGACAAATTTGGAATCAACCAAATATTGAGTTTTATCAAAATGACAAACTTATAGCATATGAGGGCTTTGGAGGTCAATTTATGTCTACTGTTAATTATGACATTAACAAAGACAATAACCTTTATGGGTTTACACTTCAAGTAGGATATAAATCAACAGGATACGCAATTGGAGAACAATTAAATAAGGGATTAATAATTAGAGGAGGTTTGACTTTTAAATTAGGAAATAAAAGCCTGTAGAGAACAATGTATATAGTGCATAGCACCTTATGGGATGCTACATAACCATACACGGAACGTTACAGTCAATATCCGAAACAATTTTAGTTCAACGTTTCATAATAAGGGTCATTATATGATGGGTATCAATTATATCTCTTGGAGTTAGACCTATGTTCGATATTTCCAATGAGTTATCTACTAAAACAATAAAACGGTTATACTTTTATAAAGCTTAACCGTTTTTTTATTTGTAACAATAATGAAAAGAAATCGTTCTGTAATAAAAAGAATAGAATCCGATGAAAAAATCAATTTTACTGTTTACTTTCTTATTAACGATTCTTAGTAATTGTGAAAAAGATCAAAAAAAAAATCTAGAGGAATGTTACTCAAATAATAATGCACAGTCCATAGTTCACGATGGTGTCTATAGAGAATATATTTTATACATACCTAATTCATATGATGGTAAATCTTCTGTTCCATTAATTTTTAATTTTCATGGTTTTGGTGGTAGTGCAAGTAATTATATGCAAGAAGCAGATATGCGCTCATTGGCAGAAGCTGACACTTTTATTTTAATCTATCCTCAAGGTAGTTGTTTAGATGGTTTATCTCATTGGAACGCTTGTCCATTAGGAGGAGACAATAAAAGTAATGCTGATGATTTTGGATTTATTGAATCCATGATAACTGAAATCTCATCTCAGTATAATGTAGATATGGAGAGAATTTATGCTGCTGGATACTCAAACGGAGGCATGATGGCGTATGGACTTGCGAACTATAAAAGTGATTTAATTGCTGCAGTGGCGTCTGTTTCGGGAGTTATGTTAGATTGTACTGGTCCTACAAATCATCCAATGCCAGTTGTACATCTTCACGGAGCCTCTGATGGTGTCATCCCCTACAATGGGAGTAGTGACTATAACTCTGCCCAAAGTGTGTTGGACCATTGGATTAATTTTAATAATACAGTTTTAACCCCAACCGTAACAAGTGACAACAATATTGAACATTATGTTTATGACCAAGGAGATAGTTCGGTTTCTGTTGAGCATTATAAATATATAGGCGGAGATCATGTTTGGTTTAGCGCAAATTTTCAAGGTCAGAATACATCTGAATTGGTTTGGAATTTTGTGTCGAGATATGGTATTAATGGATTGAGATAATGAATAGAGATCACACTAATGGATGTAAATTCTTGTCTTTTGATATGGTTCTTGTTATTAAAATTGATTCTAAAAAAATCTCTTTGTGTAAAATTTAAGTTGAACTTTTCATAATAAGAATCATCATGTGATGAGTGTCGATTAAGTCTTTCGGAGTTAAACTAATGTTCGATTTTTTAATAGAGTTATCTACAAAGAAACTCCTTGAGAAATCAAGGAGTTTTTATTTTGGGGTCAAGTGATACTTGCATCGTCTTGAGAACAAAATAAAAAATTAGATTGCAAAGCAATCGGAGTTTCTTTGGGCTGTTCTTCTTATTGGCCCATTCTGGAACAACGTGGAGGAATGAGTTCCGCCAGAGGCGGACAGGCAAGCCCTCACTAATTAATAAAAATTTATGGTAATTTAAATAAATCTTCAACTTTACAATCCAAAGTTTCTGCAATTTTTAGAGCTAAAACAGTAGATGGTATATAAATACCATTTTCAATAGCATTTATACTTTTTCTTGACACTTCAGCTGCAACCGAAAGTTCTTGCTGTGTAAATCCAGATAACTTTCTGTGCTCCTCTAAATTATTTAAGAGCTTTTTGTGGTTTCTTCCCAAGGTTTACTTTTTTTCAAACTCCTCAACTGCATCGGTTAACTCCTTACCTGTATTTGGGTAAAGATATCCGGCTATCAAAGTTCCAATACCGATTAATCCAACCAAAGCTCCAACTCCTTCTAAGATTCTCCCCAGGGCCAAAAAACCAAGAAGATAGAGTCCAATACCTACAAAAATTGTAATCACTCCACTTCTACGATAATCTATGGGTTCTTTTTTTCGCTCTTCAAAAATTTTCAACAACTCCTCTACTTTAGTAGGGTCATCTAAATTTTTAGATATTTCTAAAACAGTTTCTCTCTTTCCTTTTGCATCTTTGTATTGCCAGACAAATACAGCCATTGGTATTATGATCCCAGAAAGTATTCCAAAAAGAGGTATTAAAAGTTCAGCTTGATATTGCATAGTTTAAATTTTTTATAAGATGTAACGCAAACTTAACATTATTTTTAATGAGAAGCAAACGTTACATTAAAAAATTATTTAAAATTTTTTAATGAGCAGTTCTAACTGATTAACAGTATCATTTAAATTCCTGAGTGGAAGGGGATTTGCTTCGGTATTTCAAAAAGAATAATCTATTATAACAATGAAACGGTTATACTGTTATTGTGTAATCGTTCATTTTAAAGTATGGTGAAATTCATTTCTTTATCTGGTTAGTTTAAATTATACTTTCTTAAACATACCAGATCAGAGTAAATATCAACAAAGGTGTTTTGGGATTTAATAAAAATTTTGCCTTTGATGATGACGGGTTGAGTTAATACGCTACTCAAATTTACTTGTAGTTGAATTCTTTTTTGGTTGAGGTAATATGAGAGTGTTGAGAACACTGAGTCACTTGTTTTCCAAAATAATTCGGATTGTTTTTTATTTAGATTTATTGCTTTATTGAAATTTTGAAGTCCACGAATTTGGGAAAAAGTTTGTCCTCCCATTGCGTCAATTACTATTTTATTTTGCTCTGAAAGGACAAAGTAAATTTTTCTAATATTATGCCTACAGACTAGGCCTTTAATAGATTCCAATGTTGTTGAATCAAATGTCGATGTATTACCAAGGCTGGTGTAAAAGTAATTCTTGCCTTTATATTTTTTATTGATAATGGATTCTAAGCAATCTGTAGGGCATAAAAGGAATAGCGAAGCATTCATATTAATGCCACATCTTAATTTTGAAATGGAAATGATGAATGATGAACATCAATCTTTAATTCCCCATCAATTAATTTGTATCCAAATGTATATTCTACTTTTGCTTCATTCCCATTAAGATCAGTAAAAAAGTAATTCCCCATTGAAATCGCTCTTTTTTCTTCTAATATTATTCCTGTGTTTTCAAACCTTACCTTTGTCCAAGGTTGTATTGCAAAACCTTTGTCTTCATCACAAACTCTATCGTCACCTGCAATAAAATATGACAATGCTTCAGGTTTTGTAGGTCTAAATTGCTCTCTCTCACACTTGGTTGGTTTAAACAACACAGTGCCTGCTTCAAAAGCATAACGTTCATCCAGAAATTCACTTGCGAATGCTTCACATTCTGTTCTGTTTTCTTTTAATGACCCAATTTTTACTACGCCATTTCCCCATTTTTGTTGTACTTCTAATACTTGTTCTTTTGTTACCATTTTAAATATAATTTTAGTTAAGATTTTTGTTTAAACAGGATAAGCTCTTTCAACAGGCCAATCGTCTTTATAACCTTTTTTCCATTGTTGAGTTGCCAATTCTTTATCTGTTAGTAAGCAATTGTCCAAATGTGACCTAATAAGGGTTTCATTCATGTTTTGCCCGATAAAAACGATTTCATTTTTACGGTCTCCAAAATGGATGTCCCAATTACTTTCGATCTGTTGCTGATTTTCCACAAATGACATTTGTTGTATTCGGCTTTCAAAAGGCATACTACTCCACCAAACTCCGGCACTGTCCGCTTTCAATGAACCACCGGCCTGACCCCAGACCAATGCTTGGTCTGGTCGAGAGGCTAACCAAAATAAGCCCTTACTTCTTATAATAGAGAGGGGGAAACCTTGTTGTATATAATTCCAAAAGCGAACAGGATCGAAGGGTTTTTTTGTTCTGTAAACAAAAGAAGATATCCCGTATTCTTCGGTTTCAGGTCGGTGTTCCTCTTTATTTAGCTCTTCAATCCATCCTGCACTCTGTTCTGCTTTCTCAAAATCAAATATCCCTGTATGTAATATTTCCTTCAGATTTATTTTACTGAAGGTTGATTCAATGATTTTAGCAGATGGATTTAATTTATTGATCGTATTGCTTAAAAAAGACAATTCTTGTTTGGTTACCAGATCAGCTTTGTTTAGAATAATGACATTGGCAAACTCAATTTGGTCTGTCAATAGATCTACAATTGTTCGATGGTCTCCTTCTATATCTGTTAAATCTCTGTCCGTTAAAGTTTCAGGACTACCAAAGTCTTTAAAAAAATTAAAGGAATCCACTACAGTAACCATAGTGTCTATATAACTATAACGAGACAAATCAATCCCACTGTCCTCATCAATAAAAGAGAATGTTTGTGCAACCGGAATGGGCTCGCTAATACCTGTACTTTCAATCAGTAAATAATCAAATCTATTCTCTTTTGCTAATCTCTCTACTTCTATCATTAAATCTTCACGAAGTGTACAGCATATACAACCATTGCTCATTTCTACCAATTTTTCTTCAGTTCGGGAAAGGGTGTTTTCACTTTTTACTAGATCAGCATCTACGTTTATCTCACTCATATCATTGACAATAACGGCAACTTTTAATCCTTCTTTGTTGTGCAGAATATGGTTGAGTAGCGTGGTCTTCCCAGACCCCAAAAATCCACTTAATACCGTTACCGGAAGTTTTCTATTAGTCATTTAGAATATCTTAAGTATTAATGATTTTGCATCGGCAAAATTTGAGGTTATAAAAATGAATTCCTGCAAGCAATATTGCAGTTGTATACGTAATGTATTCGGGGATGGGAAATAGCCCCCCTTTCTCATTCATTATCATTCCGAAAAGAAGAACCCAGCTTGACCAAAAAAGATATTTCATCAAACCCTTTGTAGTCGTTTGTGTTGAAAAATAGACCATAAAAAAAGAAATAATCAAAAAGATATAATCTAAATTTTTCCACCAAATTGGAGCGGTTATATGTTCAGTAATTGAGTAGTTATATGTTATAATAATAAAAGGCGTAGCAATACAATGTATCACACAAAGCGCACATGCCAAAACTCCAAAAGTATCGGAGTTAATTATTAAAATTTTAATTAATTTCAATTTGTAGAATCTTTATAGTTGCAAACATAAAGATGTATATTTGTTATTGCAACTAAGTTGCAGTAAATTTATAGAATGGGGGTAGTTCGGAAAACAAAATCATTGGAGTTGGTATTGAATGAATTTCAAGGCTCAACATTGGCCATTTCAGTAATTGAGCTTATAAAAAAACTCAATTCAAAATTGAATAAAACCACCATTTATCGAATTTTAGAAAAGCTAGAAGATGATGGCATTTTGCATTCGTTTTTAGGAAATAATGGGGTTAAATGTTATGCAAGGTGTAGAAATTGTTCAAAGTCAAATCACTCCGACATGCATCCTCATTTTGAATGTGTTGATTGTGGTAAAATTGATTGCTTAACTGTAGAAGTTCAAATCCCAACGATTCCTAATCGAGAAGTTCGTTCATCCCAAATTTTATTTCGGGGTATATGCGAGGCCTGTTTTAGTTTAAATTGATTCATCAAATCTAAGGGTGTACTTACTGTTGTAATGGGCAGCCAACCCAAAAAATGAAAGCCGTCAATTTGTATTACTAAATGAATAAGGAACGTGCCCTTTTTGACCGGCCCAATTGGGGTTGGGTTGCTCACTCATTTGGAACTCAATTTTTCCCCCGGCCTGTATGATGTCAAAATCTATATAACTGTTATTCCAGTTTTGCCCATTTAAGGAAGCAGAATTGATGTAAACATTATTTCTATTGTTCTCGGGAGCCGAAATGGTAAACTGTTTTCCATTTTGTAGGGAGAGTGTGGCTTTTTTAAACAATGGACTTCCAATAACGTATTGATCCACTCCGGGAGTAACAGGATAAAAACCTAAGGCGCTAAATACATACCAAGCGGAGGTCTGACCGTTGTCCTCGTCACCACAATAGCCATCGGGTGTAGGGGCATATAATTTGGCCAAAACGTTTCTGATCTTTTCCTGTGTCTTGTGGGCTTGATTGGCATAATTATACAAATAAATCATGTGCTGTATGGGTTGATTACCGTGAGCATAGTTTCCCATGTTGACGATTTGCATTTCACGGATTTCGTGGATGGTAAAGCCGTAATAGGAATTGTCAAATTTTGGGGGCATTTCAAAGACCTCGTCCAGTTTTGAAGCAAAGGCTTCTTTTCCTCCCATCAATTGGATCAGACCTTCAACATCGTGAAAAACAGACCAAGTATAGTGCAAACTATTCCCTTCGGTAAAAGCATCACCCCATTTTAGGGGATTAAAAGGGGATTGAAATACTCCATCCTTGTTCTTACCACGCATCCACTGTGTTTGTGGATCAAATAGATTTTTGTAATTCAGGGATTTCCTAAAAAATTGATCCGCCAGGTCTTGCTTACCCATTTTCCGGGCCATCTGAGCAACCGTAAAATCAGCATAAGCATACTCTAGGGTTCGGGCTGCATTTTCGTTGATCCCCACATCGTAGGGAACATATCCCAATTGATTGTAGTATTCGACTCCTTCCCTACCCACAGAATTGATGACCCTACCATTGGATTGGGGTCGGTTTTTGGAGGTGGTTGCGTTTTTGAGCATGGCCTCCAATAAAACATCAGTTTGTTCAATTTTAACCCCTTTTAAGAATGCATCTGCAATGATGGGGGACGAATTGGAACCGATCATTACATTTCTATGCCCCGGACTGGCCCATTCGGGCAACCAACCCGATTCTTTGTAGGTATTGGCCAGGCCTTCCATGATTTGAGCATTCAGTTCTGGATACATCAAATTGAAAAAAGGAAAAACCGCCCGAAAAGTATCCCAAAAACCGTTGTCGGTAAACATATAGCCGGAAAGGACTTTTCCATTGTAGGGGCTGTAATGCACAACTTCTCCCGCCTTGTTAATTTCATGAAATTTCCTTGGAAAAAGTAATACCCGATAAAGGCACGAGTAAAAGGTTTTGATGTTTTCTTGGTTTGCATCATAAATTTTAATTCTCCCCAATTCCTTCTCCCAAGCGTCTTTTGCTTTTGACTTGGTTTGCTCAAAAGTGTCCTTGCCAATTTCACGATCCAAATTGAGTTGGGCTTGCTCCTGACTGATAAAGGAGGAAGCTACTTTGACATTTACCGATTCTCCTCTTTTGGTTTTAAAAC
>JAAZUX010000025.1 GCA_018623955.1 Flavobacteriaceae bacterium
GAGTAGTTTTTGATGGTCTCCCTCTTCAATGATTTTCCCCTGTTCCAAAACAATGATATGATCGGCATCTTTGACCGACGAAATACGATGGCTTACGATAATCGTGGTCTTGTTTTGGCTATACTCCTTAAGGCTTTTTAGGATTTTTTCTTCAGTGTCTGTGTCTACTGCCGACAGACAGTCGTCGAAAAGCAGTATTTCGGGATCTTTGATCAGTGCCCTTGCGATTGATACCCTTTGTATTTGCCCTCCGGATAAGGTCAATCCTCTTTCACCCAGTAGGGTCTGATACCCTTGTTTGAATTTTTTGATGCTTTTGTGAATGGCTGCTTTTTTCGAAGCTGCGATAATCTCTTTTTTCGTAGCCTCTACTTTGCCCAATCGGATGTTGTCTTCGATGCTTTCTGAAAACAAAAATGCATTTTGTGGGACATTTCCTATATGGCTTCTCAATTTTTCCAGTTTAAAGTTTTTGATGTCATAACCATCCAATAAAATTTTTCCAGTATCAGGATCATAAAGACGATTGATGATATGCAGTATGGAGGATTTTCCGGATCCCACTTTTCCGATGATACCGAGTGATTTTCCACTTTCTATCTTTAAACTGATTCCATCCAAGGCTTTAATTTTTGTTTCAGGATACACCAAGGTGACGTTTTCAAGTGTAATTTCCCCTTGAACAGCAACATCTACTCCAGAACCATCTTTGATTTCGATGGGTTCATTTAAAAAAGCGTTGATTCTTTTTTGGGAGGCTTCTGCTTGCTGGACTACAGAGGTTACCCAGCCGACTACGGCCACCGGCCATGTCAGCATATTGATGTAGATGATAAACTCTGCCAATACTCCGATTTCTATTTCACCACTCATGTATTGTTGTCCACCAATAAAAATGACAATAAGATTACTCAAACCGATCAAAAGGATCATTAAAGGAAAAAACCAGGCCTGAACCTTAACCAGATTCATGTTTTTCTCTTTCGCCTCCAAGGCCAAAGCATCAAATTTTTTGTGGGTATTGTCCTCCAAACCATAGGACTTGATTACAGAAATACCACTGAATGTCTCTTGTGTAAAAGAGGAAAGTTTTGACAACATCTCTTGAACCACAGTACTTCTCATATTGATCACTCTGCTGAGTTTATAGATGGTTAATGACAAAAGGGGAAGTGGAATTAAAGTATAAACAGATAGTTTGGGAGCGATGCTAAACATGATCGTAATGACACACATAAAAAGGGTGACCGTATTAATGCTGTACATGATTGCAGGGCCTACATACATTCTGACTTTACTCACATCTTCACTGATTCTACTCATCAAGTCTCCGGTGCGGTTGTTTTTGTAAAAGCGTTGAGTCAATCTCAGATAATGGGAAAAGATTTCATTTTTGAGATCAAATTCAATGTAACGAGATACATTAATGATGGTCTGACGCATCAAAAAAGTAAAAAATCCCGAGAGCAGTGTTGCGCCAATAATTATCAATATATTGTTGAGCAACAATGATTTGAGTGCGGCCAAGTCTCCTTGATGATTGGCCAGGTAATTTTCAACGGCAGTTAATGAATCTCCAATCAAACGAGGAGCAAACAAGGAAAAAACTCTTGAAATGATGGTGATTAAAACCCCCAACAGCAGTTTTAAGAAGTATTTTTTCAGGTATTTATTGAGGTATTGCAGTGCTCTCATTCATCCATTTCGCTAGAGTACATTTGATAAAAAGCCAAAGGTAATCAAATGCTTTTGTTCTCAAATTCAAAAAGCTTTTTTAGTTGATTGTAATTAAAACTAAAGCCCTATTTTTGTGCCAAATATTGGTGATTCTATAAATGCTAACCCGAAGACATCTGCGCATCAAAGTAATGCAGTCGTTGTATTCCTTTTTACAAAATCGGGAGGGCAACTTGGTTCAAGAAGTTGATTTTTTCAAAAAGAGCTATTTCAACAGTTTTTCATTGTACTTAACCCTTTTGGCTTTTCTCAAATCCACATACGAACATGCTTTGGATCAAACAGATCTCCAAAAAAAATTAAGAACCAAAACCAATGCTGACCAATCTGCAACGTTGGTAGGAAACAAAATTTTGCAATTCATAGCCCAGCACCCCATTTTGGTCAACCACATCAAAAAAAGAAAAATCAAATTTTGGGAGTTGGATTTCGACTATGTCAAATCCAATTTCAAAGCGTTGATGGAGTCCGAAAAATTTCAAGAATACACTCAAAAACATACTCCTTCAGTGGAGGAGGACAGGGACATCATCGTCTTTTTTTTTAAGGAAATTATTGCTCCATCTGTCGGTTTCTACGATTATATTGAAGATAAGGAACTGACTTGGATTGATGACCTGCCTGTGGTCAATACTTTTCTCCTAAAAATCCTTCAAAAAATTGATCCACAAGACGCTAATAGTCTATATTTCCATGAGATGAATGTCGCAGATGAGGATCCGCGATTTGCCATCGAACTCTTGGAAAAAGTGGTGGTCAACAACGATGCTTTGCAAGATGAAATGATAGGACGAACACCCAACTGGGACAGCGACAGGATTGCTCTGTTGGATGCCATTATGATCAAGATGGCCATGGCCGAATTACTTTACTTTCCTTCCATCCCACCCAAAGTTACTATGAATGAATACATCGAAATTTCTAAAGATTATTCAACGCCAAAAAGTAATATTTTCATCAATGGAATATTGGACAAAACGATTAGAGATTTTGAAGAATCCGGTCGATTAAATAAAAGTGGCAGGGGACTGATTTAATGTTTTTTTGTTAAATTTGAACTTCATATAACTATAAAAAAAAAACAATGAAAAAAATAGTTTGGTTTTTTGTGTGTGCTTTGTTGTTCAGTGCCAGTGCCTGTAACGAAAGTGCCTCCAAAAAAGTCGATCAGGATAAGGCAGCTCAGAGTGCTACCGAAGCTCCTGCGGCTACTGCAGCCATGACCTTTAATAAGACAGTACATGACTTTGGAACCATTAAGGAAGGTGAAACCGTTCAGACTACATTCACTTTTACCAACACCGGTCAAGCCGATTTGATCATCGTAGATGCGCGTGGAAGCTGTGGATGTACAGTTCCCAATTATCCTAAAAACACGCCCATTGCTCCTGGTGCCACCGGAGAGATTTTGGTCAGTTTTGATTCCAGCAATAAGCCCAACATGCAACAAAAGACCGTTACCATTTCGGCCAATACTTCCAGTGGACGTGAAACGTTGAGGATCAAAGCCATGGTATCACCCGACCCTGTCAAACAAAAACAACGCGATGATGCTGCCAAAGCACGTCAGCAAAAAAGCAACTAAATAAAATTGACCTATGGAGGGATTCTCCGGGCAAATGCCCTTTTTACTTTTGATGCTTGTGGTGTTTTTTTTCTTTATCATCTTGCCGCAGCAGCGCAGACAAAAAAAAGAAAAAAATTTTATGAAAAACCTGGCCAAAGGTGATCGGGTGATCACCAAAAGCGGGATTCATGCCAAAGTAGTGGAACTTAATGACAAAGACAATACCTGTGTTATTGAGACTCTTGCAGGAAAACTCAAAATAGAACGCTCGGCATTGTCGTTGGAGATGAGTCAAAAACTCAACACCGCCAAAAAATAATTCAATCCCGCTCCGGCGGGATTTTTTATAAGTAAATCGATGTATCGCTATCTGCTCAAACCCATACTTTTTCTCGGTGACCCCGAATGGATACATTATTTTGTGTTTGGTTTGATTCGTAGGGTGCATCAAGTCCCTGGCGTCCCTTTTTTGATTCGTAGCCTTTATCAGATCTCGCATCCTAAACTCGAAAGAAAACTCTTTGGGATTACTTTTAAAAACCCTGTAGGATTAGCAGCGGGCTTTGACAAGGATGCCAAGCTTTACCAAGAACTTTCCAACTTTGGTTTTGGATTTGTGGAGATCGGGACCCTAACTCCCAAGCCCCAAGTGGGCAACCCCAAAAAGCGATTGTTTAGACTGCCCAAGGACCAGGCACTGATCAATCGTATGGGGTTTAACAATGAAGGGGTAGAAGCCGCCATCCCCCGCATAAAAAAAAATAAAAATACCATTATCGGAGGTAACATCGGTAAAAACAAAATCACCCCCAATGAAAAGGCGGTAGACGATTATATCTATTGTTTTAATGCTCTTTACCCCTACGTGGATTATTTTGTGGTTAATGTAAGCTCGCCCAATACCCCAAACCTGAGGGAACTACAGGAGAAAAAGCCGCTTACCGATCTGTTAAACACCCTACAAAAACTCAATCAAGCGACCGCAAAACCCAAACCCATTCTGCTTAAAATTGCCCCCGACCTATCGGACGAACAGTTGCTGGACATCATCGATATCGTCAAAACCACCCATACTGCCGGGGTCATTGCCACCAACACCACCCTTAGCCGAAAAGGTTTACAATCCCCCAATCAAAGTGAAAGTGGTGGGCTTAGTGGGAAACCTCTTAAAAACCGAAGTACGGAGGTGATCCGTTTTCTATCCAAAAAAAGCCAAAAAGCATTTCCCATCATCGGAGTAGGAGGGATTCATGACTCCAAAGATGCCATAGAAAAACTCAATGCCGGTGCAGATTTAGTTCAGCTTTATACGGGCTTTGTTTATGAAGGGCCAGGGCTGGTTAAGCGGATCAATAAAGCTTTGATCAGAGAATAATTTTCTTTTTTTACATTTGGAAGTAAATCAAATGACGAAGAATGATCACCAACACCCATAATCCACCCTATTATGCAGTAATTTTTACCTCAATTCTCGATCATCACGATCCGGAATATCACAGGATCAACGATTTACTGAGAAAGCAAGCCGAGAAGATAGAAGGTTTTTTAGGAGAAGATAGCGCAAGGAATGATTATGGAATTTCGGTTAGTTACTGGAGGGATTTGGATTCTATTGAAGTATGGCGTCAAAATTCAGAACACCGGTGGGCCAAAGAAAAAGGAAAAAAAGACTTTTACAAAGCCTATAATATCCGAATAGCTCGGGTGGAAAAGGAGTACGATTTTGTAAAGCCTCCTCAATAAAAGAGAATGATAAAAACCCGAAGCAGTCTTTTTAAGGTGTTGGGTGTAACCCTAATTTTGTTACTTATCCCCTTAATAGCCTCTCTAATCAGTGATGAAGTTCATTGGAATATAAATGATTTTATACTTATGGGATTTATGGTTTTTACCACCGGAACTATTGGAATTAATGTACTGAAAGTAATCAAAAACAAAAAAATACGCTGGATAACCATAACCCTCCTGTGCCTTATGTTTCTATTAGTTTGGGCTGAGTTGGCTGTTGGGATTTTCGATACCCCCTTTGCAGGAAGTTGAAAATACCTCCCCCTGTCGATTGTACCCAAAAACATACAAAAAGAGTGCTTATGGAGTATTTAAAGCTTTAACAAATGTGTTCTACAAATCACAAATAAAACAAACTTATGATCTTTGAAACTCGAAAAGATTTTTGATTATTAGGTACTGTAGTATCAGAAATACAAAGAGGCTTTTGAACAAAACACCCTTGCAAAAGAAATCGCCTTAGCCTACGGTAAAACCCTTAAAGAGGTCAAAGAATTATCATCAGATCCAGATCATGCGGGTAAAATTACCTTATCATCCCTATTGGAGACGATGGTTGCCTTTGCATTAGAAGAAAAAGGCATTTTAGGATGTACCGTAAAGCGAGGTTCCGCTCGAACAGATTTAGAAGATGGATGGGGAAGAAAATGGGATGTTAAAACACCGCCCCATATTGAAGGAATAGGGTTCAATCAAGAAAGTGCCATTCACAATATTTTAATAAAACTAAATGAATTTCCCGAGGGGAATGTTGGTATTACTGGATGTGTCTTTTCTGCAAAAAGAGAATTCCCTAAAACTTCAAAAAGACTTAAAAAATAGACTTAACGACAACCAAAAATTTTCAGTCAGGCAGGTCGTTGTAAAAGGAGTATTGTCTCAGGGTTTATCCAAAATGATTAAAGACATATTTTAAGTATTACTACTGACTTTAATCAAAATAACTAAACCCCTTTTTAGGGTCAATGGTCAGCAAGGTTTCGTAAATCAAACGGATAACGTTTTCTACATCTTCTTGATGTACCATCTCTACCGTGGTATGCATATATCGCAGAGGTAGGGAGATCAAGGCCGAAGCAACGCCACCATTGCTGTAGGCAAATGCGTCGGTATCTGTTCCGGTATATCTGGAAGAAGCCAAGCGTTGGAAAGGAATTTTTTGTGACTCTGCTGTCTCTATGATCTGTTCTCTCAATTTATTTTGTACCGCAGGAGCATAGGATATGACCGGGCCTTTACCGAATTCAATATGACCTTGTTCCTTTTGGTTGATCATGGGAGTAGTTGTATCGTGACATACGTCGGTTACAATTGCCACATCGGGTTTTAGGGTTTGGGTGATCATCTCAGCCCCGTGAAGCCCTACTTCCTCTTGTACTGCATTGGTAATGTATAGCCCAAAAGGCAGTTTGACTTTGTTTTCGTGCAACAAACGACCTACTTCCGCAATCATAAAACCGCCAGCGCGGTTGTCAATGGCACGACAGACAAATTTGTTTTTGTTGAGGATATGGAAGCTGTCGGGATAAGTAATGACACATCCCACATGTACGCCCATCTTTTCAACTTCTTTTTTGTTTTTGGCGCCTATGTCTATAAAGATATTATCCAATTTGGGCACTTCTTCTTTACCACTTTTTCGCGTATGAATGGCAGGCCATCCAAATACACCTTTTACGATTCCCTTTTTGGTGTGAATGTTCACCCATTTGGAAGGCGCAATTTGGTGGTCGCTGCCACCGTTGCGGATTACATAAATCAAACCCTTGTCCGTAATATAATTGACATACCATGAAATCTCATCCGAATGTCCCTCAATGACCACCTTATAAGGAGCATCGGGATTGATCACCCCCACTGCTGAACCGTATGTGTCAGTGATAAATGTGTCCACATAGGGTTTGAGGTAATTCATCCATATTTTTTGTCCCTCCCATTCATAGCCTGTAGGGGAAGGATTGTTGAGGTAGGTCTCCAAAAATGACATGGATTTTTTATTCAAGAGTTTCATCTGTTAAAATTTGAAAAATAGAAAAGCTAAAATAAGCATAAGTCCCCAATTGAAAAATGATTATCCCTGCATTTATTACTAAATTTGTATTCCATGAAATCACTTGCTTTAATGACTGTTTTTTTGGTGATGGTTTGGAGCAATGCATCGGCCCAAATTTCACCACCCCCCCCTGAAGACTATTTTGTCATCGAAGGGGATACCATCATCAATTCGAGTATTCGACTCAAGGAGGTGGTGTTGTTTCAACCTCTACGATTTAACAATTATGATGAGGCAAAACGATACGTCATTCTCAGAGAACGAACCTACAAGGTTTATCCTTATGCAAAAATTGCAGCCGATCGGTTGAATATCCTAACCGGACGATTGAAACAAATCAAATCTAAAAGAAAAAGAAGGGTCTATCTCAGACGTATGGAAGACTTTATATACGACGAGTTTGAGAAAGAACTCAAAAAGCTCTCCCGCTCACAGGGGCGTATACTGATCAAATTGGTGCATCGCCAAACAGGAGAGACCACTCATCAACTGGTAAAGGATTTGCGCAATGGTTGGCGGGCATTTATCTATCAAACTACTGCCTCACTATTTAAACTCTCTTTGAAAGACACTTATGATCCCGGGACGGTATATGAGGATTATTTGATCGAAGATATACTACAGAGGGCTTTTTCTGAAGACAGATTGGAGCGGCAAAACACCGCATTGGATTATGACCTGGACAGTTTGTACCAATATTGGAAAAAAAATAAACCGAAATTCACTCCCAAAAAAAGCCCTCAACCCGCTAATTGCCTCACAGTCAAGGACTGAATTATAAATATTCTTTTTGGGTCTAAAATATTTTAAAAAAAAGACAAAAAAGGTATTGTGCAGAAGAAAAAGGGTTTTATATTTGCACCCGCAACGGAGGAAATCGTTTGATTAAGATTAACTTTTTAGCAACAAGTTCATTGAGAGACAGAATAAAGAATGACAGCGCGTATCAATAGATACGAAGCGAATTAGAAACCATTTTGAGACCAAAGTCAATTAGTTGTTGGTTCGTTAATATTATTAAAAAACAACAACGAAGAGTTTGATCCTGGCTCAGGATGAACGCTAGCGGCAGGCTTAACACATGCAAGTCGAGGGGTAACAGGGATTGCTTGCAATCCGCTGACGACCGGCGCACGGGTGCGTAACGCGTATGCAACCTACCTTTTACTGGGGGATAGTCAAGAGAAATTTTGAATAATACCCCATACGATCTGATTCACTCCTGTGAAACAGAAGAAAATTCCGATGGTAAAAGATGGGCATGCGTCCTATTAGTTTGTTGGTGAGGTAACGGCTCACCAAGACTACGATAGGTAGGGGTCCTGAGAGGGAGATCCCCCACACTGGTACTGAGACACGGACCAGACTCCTACGGGAGGCAGCAGTGAGGAATATTGGACAATGGAGGCAACTCTGATCCAGCCATGCCGCGTGCAGGA
>JAAZUX010000225.1 GCA_018623955.1 Flavobacteriaceae bacterium
AAAGTAGGAGCAGGAACCACTAAGAGCGGTAGTTTGGGATATGAACTTTCGGGAAAAATACCTTCCTATTTAATCCTAAATGGAAATTTGATCATTGGCCATAAGAAATTCAGTCACGTAAAGTTGAATATTTCTGGTGCCAACCTCCTGAATGCAATATACTTTCATCCGGGACCACGATCTGCAAATGGGGACTATGGATTAGCAGCACCCGAGGCACAGTGGAACGATACGGTAAACAATCAAATTTTATTTGATTTTGTGCCCTATGTTCGCCAAAGATCCAGATTCTTGGTCTTTAAATTAATTTTTGACTTTTGAAAAAATTTATATTTACTATATTTATATATCTTCTAATCAATCAATCTTCTGCTCAGACCGTGCCCGTCATTACTGAGTTTAGAACCAATTTTGGTGTGGAAAATCTAGATCTTAGGTTTAGACCTACGTTTTATTTCATGTCAAAAAATAGAATGAGAAGAGAGGCTTTTCTTGGATATAGCCTCAACAAAACAACAAAACTTTTCAGTTATTTAAGGTACAATGATTATGAAAAGAAGTTATATACGGGTTTTAGATTTGATAAAAAAATCTATTTCACCGATAAGCTCTCTCTGAACAACCAGTTCAGATACCTCAGCAGCCTTGGGGATAATAGTGATAGAGACATTGGAATTTACATACCCGATCTTCTCTATAAGTTCAAGAATATAAATTTTGGTTTAAGAGGTTTTCTCATCAACCGATTAGAGGGCATTGATAAAATTTCCATGACCAAACCCTTTGTCGGCCCGGCGATCATCATGAAAGAGGAGAAGTTGATGACCATGCTGACCCTATTACCGGATATCAATCAAAATTCCGATGATTATTTATTAATGGCATTGTTTATTTTCAAATTATGAAAAGCGCCACTGCCCAAAAGCTGTCCATACTCGTAATCCTTTCGATACTTCTTGGTATATACATCCCCTTTTTTTTCGTATTTGTCAATGCTGAATTCCTTAGGTTGATCGATCCCGAATACCTCCCTTTTGCATTTATAATTGGTGGGGTCGGAGGTTTGTCTTTTGCCAAGTTGTTTGAGTTTATAGAAAAAAACTTACCGACAAAATCCTCGTTGATTTTGTTTTCCACTCTCATATCATTGGTGTTGACGATTATTTGGGGTCTATACAATTTCACTGATGTCCGTAAGGATGTTTTGGTCTTCCTTTTGTATTCTTGGTTTTGGATTTCCTCTAGCATTGTGATCATGATTTTTTGGAAAATCCCTACACTTATTTTTGATTTATCTGAAAACAAAAAATACAACAGTTTCATCAGCATAGGGGAGGTCTTTTCTGCCATTCTGGTTTACATCATCGTCATACCTCTGATTGAAAACTTTAATCTATTTGGTCGGGAGAACTTTTTGTTAATTTCATTTTTGAGTCTATTCATTTTTTCTTCAATCATATCCGGATTGAATTTTGAAAGCCAAACCACGGTGGTCAAACCCAAAAAGGAAGTCAAAAATAGTTCTGTATCCATAAAGTCTCTTTTCAACATTAATTTGTTTAAGTACTTATTTATTTCTGTCGTCATAGTGACTTTTGTTCAGTTGATTGTTGATTTTTCATTAATGAATATCGTAAATGCAAAAAAGGGTTATTTGAATTTTAGTATTGCTTCATTTTTCTCATTTGTTTATGGCTCTATGAGAATCCTCGAACTTATTTTTAAAGTTTTTGTTGCCAAAAAAATCATGAATCAGTACGGTGTTTTGGGGGGCTTTTATTCGATGATTTTTGTCATAGGTTTGATTTACTGTATTGGATTGCTCATTCACAATGCAGGAGACAGCAATACGATAGTGATCATTATTTTGGCCGTTGCGGCCATGGGTAAAGTTATGGAGCGATCGATTAATAGAGCGGTGTATTTACCCAGTCAAAACGTTTTGTTTCAGGCTTTCGATAAAGAAAATAAATCCATTATTCAAAGTTATATTTCGGGTTTGGGTGTACCCATCGGATTGATTTCTTCCGGGTTGTTGATGCTTGTTTTATTTCTTTTTGAGTCCTACTATTACAAAATACTGTTTCTTTTTGGGTGCATCATCCTCTCCAATTATGTCTGGTTTGTTGTTTCCAAAAAACTAAAAGACAGTTATTACAAACAGTTGGAAATCATATGCAGCAATATGAAATCCTTTGAAATAGAATCGGCAGTTGAAGAACCTTCTCCTATTGATGAGCCGATTCATAGCGATGGTATCATTAAAAGTTTTTTAAGTAAAGTCCCTGATCTTAAGAATTACAACAAAGATGAATTGATCAACGAGTTGATTCTTTTTAATTCCCAACTGAGTTCCAACAATAGTTTTATTTTTCAGGTTTCTCCACAAGAGAAAAATGAACTCCAAGAATGGGTGAAAATTCTTGTACATGAAAAGATTGACATTACGTTGTACGAATCCCTTACACTCCTTGTGATTTTAAATTTTAATATTGAGGAGGTTTCAACGGTTTTAGAAAACAGTAACACAAGTTCGATCAGAGAATTCATCGATGGAGTAGAGGCAGTCTATGACAAAGATGAAAGAAACATCAACCTGTTGAGAGAAAAAATCTTATTGTTCAAAACCATCTTTTATTCTAGGGTTTACGAACGAAATTATAAAGGTTTTTTCGCATTGAAGATTGATGAATAAAAGCTCCCATTTCTAAATTTTCTTCAACGGACATTTCTTGAAAAATATTATTATTTTGTGGAACAAAACTCATACCTTTCATAACTCTCTCTTGAGGATTTAAGG
>JAAZUX010000226.1 GCA_018623955.1 Flavobacteriaceae bacterium
CCATCAGTTGATCTCTACTTACCGAAGTTATTTAAAAGATAATCATTTGATCAGAAACGAAAAATTTGATCATTCAGCCATTGATTTTTTGGAAGATGTGATTCATTACAAAGACATCATCTCAAAAAGAATTGTTTTTTGTGAGGGATTTGGAGTGAAACAAAACCCTTACTTTAAGGAATTGCCACTCAAAGAAGCCAAAGGAGAAACGCTGACCATTCATGCGCCAGATCTCGACGTTGATTTTTTAATCAAATCAACTCTTTTTGTCTTACCCCTTGGAGAGGATATATATAAGGTAGGCGCTACATTCAATTGGAAAGACAAAACCTCCGTTCCCTCTCAAGAAGGAAGAAAGGAATTGATAGACAAGCTAAAAAAGGTCATCCAAACTCCGTATACAATCATCGATCATTCTGCAGGCATAAGACCTACTGTCAAAGATCGAAGACCTTTGGTAGGAATTCATTCCAAACACCCTCAATTAGCGATTTTAAATGGCTTAGGAACCCGAGGTGTCATGATCGCTCCCTCAATGGCGAAAAAGCTTTATGGCTTGCTAGAAGAAGGAATCGGCTTAGATCCTGAGATCAATTGTAACCGCTTTTACTTATAAACTTTGTTGGCAAATCATTTTTTATGAACCTTTTCCAAATACTAGGGGAATCGGTAAATAAATTGCTTGGTAAGGAGGTAGGATTGTGAATTAACGGTAGGGATTTAATATTGTTAAATTCACGAATCAAAAATAGCAAAAAATAAGAACTGCTAAAATTTATTTTTTCATCTCTAAAAAGACACATTTTGAAGTTGGTCCATCATGACTCTAATATTGGCTTTAACTGGGTTGAGTATCGTACTCATACTTTCTCTTTTTATGTAAAAATTATATTCTTTTTTTACCTAGTTTTGCAGCAGAAAAATCATCTGGTTATATGCTAAATGTTCATAATTTATCGGTCTCTTTTATGGGATCAGATTTATTCTCTGGGATTACTTTTAAATTGAATAAAGGGGGCCGAGTTGGATTGATTGGAAAAAATGGCGCAGGAAAATCTACCCTTTTAAAGGTCTTGTCTAAAGATATTGAAAGTAGCGGAGGAACGATGGCATTTGATAAGGAAATTCAAATAGGATTTCTAAGACAAGACATCGATTTTGTAGCTGGAAGAACCATCCTTGAGGAAGCTTATCAAGCTTTTGAAGAAATCAAAGAAACAGAGAAAAAACTAGATCATATCAATGAACAATTGGCAACAAGAACCGATTATGAAAGTGACGCCTATGCACAACTAATCATTGATCTTACAGAACTCACCGAACGTTTTGAATTGTTGGGAGGCTACAACTACCAGGGTGATACTGAAAAAATATTGCAAGGATTGGGATTTCAAAGAGAGGATTTTGGCAAATTGACCGATACCTTTTCTGGAGGATGGAGAATGCGAATCGAATTGGCAAAATTGCTTCTTCAAAACAACGACATCATGTTGTTGGATGAACCTACAAATCACCTAGATATTGAATCGATCATTTGGTTGGAAAATTTTTTAAAATCATATTCAGGTGCCATTGTTTTGGTTTCTCATGATAAAATGTTCTTGGACAATGTAACCAATAGAACGATAGAAATATCTTTAGGGCAAATCTATGACTATAAAAAACCCTATTCTCAATTCTTATTGCTAAGAAACGAAATCAAAGAAAAACAACTACAAGCTCAAAAAAATCAGGAAAAAGAGATCAAACAAAAACAACAGTTGATTGATAAATTTAGAGCCAAAGCGAGCAAGGCGTCCATGGCTCAATCACTTATTAAACAATTGGATAAAGTAGAACGCATTCAAGTTGATCAAGACGATCATGCGACCATGAATGTTCGTTTTGCAGTTTCTAAACAGCCTGGGAAAGTGGTGGTTGAAGCTAAAAATTTGAGTAAATCTTATGGAGACAAACAAGTTTTAGAAAATGTTGATCTATTGATTGAAAGAAATAGTAAAATTGCGTTTGTTGGGCAAAATGGACAAGGAAAATCGACATTGGCAAAAATGATGGTGGGGGAAATTCCTTTTGAAGGTTCTTTCAAGCTTGGACATCAAGTAGAGATTGGATATTTTGCTCAAAACCAATCGGCTTATTTACCCCCTGAAAAAACAGTTTTGGAAATCATGGAAGAGGCAGCAAGTGATCATAATCGTATGAGAGTTCGTGATATGCTCGGTGCTTTTTTGTTTGGGGGAGATGCCGTTGACAAAAAAGCCAAAGTGCTCTCTGGAGGAGAACGGAATCGATTGGCATTGTGTAAACTGTTGTTATCGCCCTTCAACGTTTTGATCATGGACGAGCCTACAAACCATTTGGACATTGCCTCCAAAAATGTGTTGAAAGCAGCTTTGAAACAATTTGACGGAACACTCATCTTGGTATCTCACGATAGAGAGTTTTTACAGGGATTGACCTCAACCGTCTATGGATTTAAAGATAAAGTCATTAAAGAGTATCTCGGTGATATTGATTATTTCTTAGAACAGCATCAAATGGAAAGTTTGCGAGAGGCAGAGAAAAAAACTGTGGTGAAAAGTGATAAAAGTTCTTCCAAAACACAAGTTCATCAATTGTCTAAAGAGCGTGAAAAAGAGTTGAGAAAATTAAAAAATAAATTGTCTAAAACAGAATCTCAAATCACAGATTTAGAGGAGGAAATTTCTAAGATTGACATGGAATTGGCTCAAAATTATGATCAGGTTTCAGCTCAACCAAATTTCTTTGAAACTTACAAAAG
>JAAZUX010000227.1 GCA_018623955.1 Flavobacteriaceae bacterium
GTGGTAGTAAAGTGGTATAATTTATTAACAATGTGGTAGAAAGTGGTAAAAAGTGGTAAAATTGCTTTATATTTGATTAAAATTGAATGTAAAACAGCATGCAGCATTTTATCGGTACATACGAGTGTAGGGCCGACGCAAAGGGGCGTATCATGCTTCCTGCTGCTTTGAAAAAACAACTTTCGAACCATCTTAATAAAAGTTTTGTTATCAAAAGGGCAGTTTTCAATACCTGTTTGGAACTGTATCCTTTGGATCAATGGGAGGGATTGATGGAAAAAGTTAACAAGCTCAATCGCTTTAATAAGAAAAACAATGACTTTATCCGGCGTTTTACTGCCGGGGTTAAATTGTTGGAGATTGATACAACAGGAAGGTTGTTGATTCCAAAAGATTTAACAAACCATGCTAAAATATCCAAAGAGGTAGTCGTATCGTCGGTGGTCAACATCATGGAAATTTGGGATAAAGGCCTTTACGAAAAGGCGATAGATGAGGCAACCACAGATTTTGCTGCTTTAGCAGAGGAAGTAATGGGGTATCAAAATGAAGACAATTTATCATAAACCTGTCATGCTTGAAGAGGCGATTCAGGGATTGAAAATCGATCCCGATGGGGTTTATGTCGACGTAACTTTTGGAGGCGGTGGCCATTCCAGAGCCATACTACAAAAACTGTCCAATAGAGGAAGACTCCTCGCTTTCGATCAGGACAAGGCAGCTCATGAAAATTCCATCTCAGACGATAGATTTCATTTGATTGATGGAAATTTTTCCCATCTCAAAAGACACTTGAAATTTTGCGGTATCACTACTGTCGATGGTATTCTTGCCGATTTTGGGGTCTCTTCTTACCAATTTGATTCAGGATCAAGAGGTTTTTCCACCCGATTGGAAGGACCATTGGACATGAGGATGAATACTCAAAGTGGATTTACTGCCCGAGAAGTAATCAATGAATATAGTGCAGAGGAACTCCAGCAAATTTTTAAGAATTACGGTGAGTTGCGCATTGCGAGAAAATTGGCCAATCATATTGTCAAAGAAAGAGCACAAAACCCAATAAAAACAACCCAAGGACTGGTCAATTTGTTGACTCCAACTTTGCCTAAGCATGTTTTTAATAAAATCATTGCACAAGTGTTTCAAGCCATTAGAATCGAAGTCAATGCCGAGTTAGATGTCATCAAATCCTTTTTGGAGCAATCCATTGAAGTATTGCATATAGGAGGAAGGTTGGTATGTATTTCCTACCATTCTCTGGAGGACCGATTGGTGAAAGTATTTATAAGAGAGGGCAAGTTTGTTGGTAAAGCGGAATCAGACCTCTATGGAAACAGAAACCTGCCCATGAAAAAGGTGGGGAATTTGCAGATTCCTTCCGATGAAGAAATCAAGGAGAACAGTAGGGCGAGAAGTGGTAAACTTAGAATTGCAGAGCGAATATGAGAAAACTGTTGTCAATATTGAGAATGGATTTTTTGGTCAATGATTATGACTTTAAAAACTGGCGTGTGATTCTTTTTTTATCACTTCTATCGCTGATCATGATTGCCAGTGGTCATGCTGCTGACCGAAAGATTTTTCAAATCGCCCAATTGAGTGATGATTTGAAAATGTTAAAAAGCGAATTTGTCGAACAGCGTACTGCTTTGATGAATCTAAAAATGGAAACTAAAGTTATGAAGGAATTGGGTCCTTTGGGTATTGGCCCTGCAAAAACCCCACCCATTAAAATCATTGTAAAACAAGACTAACAATGGAAAGTAAAAAGAAAAACATAATGAACCGCAGCTATTTGGTAGCCTTTGGTTTGATGCTGTTTTCTTTTTTGCTAGTCGCCAAGCTGGTTCACATTCAATTTTCTGAAGGCGATAAATACAGGGAAATAGCCTCAAAACGAACCCTTAAAAAAGACATTCTCCAGCCCAGTAGAGGCAATATTTTTGCAGATGACGGAAGTATTTTGGCTACATCAATGGCACGATACGAAGTGAGATGGGATGCCGCTGTTCCTACCAAAGCAATGTATCTAAATCATAAAAAAGGATTGGTCGATGGCTTATCTGAGATTTTGAACATTCCCAAAAAATCCATTTCCAAAAAACTCGATAAAGCCGTAAGGGATCAAAACAGGTATTTACTTATTGCGAGGGATCTCACCTATTCACAGCAGATAAAAATCAAACAACTTCCTCTTTTTGAACGTCCCTCATATTCGGGAGGTTTGATCATAGAACACAGAATGGTGAGAGAACACCCTTTAGGAAAAATGGCCGAGAGGACTGTAGGTAGGATCATAGCGGAACAAAAAGGGAGTTTTAAACGCGTTGGATTGGAAGGTGCATTCAGTCAATATCTGGAAGGGGAAGCAGGGCAACGGCTCAAGCAAAAAATAGCGGGAGGACAATGGAAACCCATCAACGATGTCAACGAAAAAGAGCCTACGGAGGGATACAATGTTCACACCACCATGAATGTCAATATTCAAGACATCGCCCACAGTGCCCTTTTGGAGCAAATGGAAAAGTTTAAAGCAGACCACGGTACCGTGGTTGTAATGGAAACTCAAACCGGGAAGATAAAAGCAATAGCCAATTTGGGCAAAACAAAAGTAGACACCTACTTTGAAAAGCTCAATTATGCGGTAGGCGAGGCCCATGAACCGGGCTCTACCTTTAAGCTGATGGCCATGGTCGCTGCCCTGGAGGATAAAGTGATTGATGAAAACACAATCATCTCTACGGGCAATGGTGAACTTACCTTTTTCAGAAAGTACA
>JAAZUX010000026.1 GCA_018623955.1 Flavobacteriaceae bacterium
ATGGGAGGGATTGCCAAAGGACAAATCGTTAGAGAAATTGATGCCCTAGGAGGGTATAGTGGTATTGTTTCGGACGAATCTGCCATACAATTCAAAATGCTCAATCAATCCAAAGGACCCGCCATGTGGAGTCCAAGGGTTCAATCCGACCGAATGCTCTTTGCCAAAAAGTGGAGAGACCTTTTGGAGCAAACCCAAAACCTTGATTTCTATCAAGACATGATCAAAGACATCATTGTCAATAATGGAAAGATCGAGGGGGTTGTTACTTCTTTGGGGATCCCTATTCGATCCAAAAGTGTTGTGTTGACGAATGGCACTTTTCTGAATGGCCTGATACACATAGGAGAAAAGAATTATGGTGGTGGACGAGCGGGCGAAAAAGCCTCTACGGGTCTAACCCAAAGTTTGGAAAATCTTGGTTTTGAATCCGGCCGAATGAAAACAGGAACACCACCACGAGTGGATGGGCGTTCTTTGAATTATGATGTCATGGAAGAACAGGCTGGAGACAAAAACCCAGCAAAATTTAGTTATTCCCCAACCACTCCACTCAAGCAACAACGGAGTTGCTACATTACACATACCAGTCCAGAAGTTCACGACCTGCTCCGTAGCGGGTTTGATCGCTCCCCTATGTTCAATGGAAAAATACAGAGTACAGGACCAAGATATTGCCCCTCTATAGAAGATAAAATCAACCGTTTTGCAGACAAATCCAGACATCAAATTTTTGTAGAACCTGAGGGATGGGACACTGTGGAGGTCTATGTCAATGGCTTCTCTACCTCCCTTCCTGAAGACATTCAATATCGAGCTCTTCGGTCTGTAAGTGGATTTGAAAATGTTAAATTCTTTCGACCCGGGTATGCAATAGAGTACGATTACTTCCCTCCCACCCAGCTACAAAACAGTTTAGAGACCAAGCTGGTCTCGGGATTGTTTTTCGCAGGACAAATCAACGGTACGACTGGCTATGAAGAGGCTGCCTCTCAGGGGCTGATGGCTGGAATCAATGCCCACCTCAAAATCAACGAAAAGAATCCTTTTGTCCTTAAAAGAAATCAAGCTTATATTGGGGTCTTGATTGATGATTTGATTACAAAAGGTACGGAGGAGCCCTACAGAATGTTTACCTCCAGGGCAGAATACAGAACCCTACTGCGACAGGACAATGCTGACCTCCGACTAACGCCTGTTTCTTTTGATTTGGGATTGGCCAAAAAGGAGCGTTTGGAGGCAGTAGAGAAAAAAGCTTCCAAAACAGCTGAACTGGTTCATTTTTTCAAAACCCAAAGCTATTTACCGGACGAAGTGAACCCGATACTCCAAAATAAGGCTTCGGCCACAGTAAAACAATCCGATAAACTCAGCAAAATTTTATCCCGACCGCGACTGAGCAGAAAAGACCTTGCGAACATCCCTTCAGTCAAAGCTTTTATAAAGGACCAAGAGATCTCGGATGAGGTATACGAGCAAGCCGAAATTCAGATCAAATACTCTGGCTACATCGAAAAGGAAATGGCCAATGCAGAAAAGCTTAACCGCTTGGATCACATTAAGATTCCTGACGATTTTGATTACGACATACTGGCTTCCCTTTCTCACGAGGCCAAAGAAAAATTGAATTATATTAAACCCACCAACCTATCACAGGCCTCAAGAATTAGCGGGATCAACCCCAGCGATATCAGTGTGCTTTTGGTTAAACTGGGGCGATAATTGTTCCACGTGGAACGTATGAGTAAGGCAAAAAAACACAAGATACTTCAGGCAAAGGATCATCTGGTCAGTGGAGAAAACTTTTCCATTTATTGGGACTCAACCCGCCAAAGGGCCTGGACTGGGGTGGAGCACTTGGACTCATTTGATGCCTATTATGAATCTTCGGACTATATCTCTCATCGCTCAAAAGCGGATTCACTCGTTTCACTATTGTACGTGTGGGCCAGAGGTTTAATGTTGATCTATAAATATGCGCTTCTCAAAAAACACCTTCAGCCCAATAGCCGCTTGTTGGACATTGGCTGTGGCACAGGTTCTTTTTTGAGCTTTATGAACAAAAAAGGATTTGATGTTTTTGGTGTTGAAAGCAATATTAAGGCAAGAAAAATTTGCCTTGAAAGAAACATAGGAGTCCAGTCAACGGAATCCGAATTGGCTCCAGCAAGCTTTGACACCATTTCCCTTTGGCACGTACTTGAACACCTCCCCCATCCGGAAAGCAGTTTGGCAACTTATCGAGCGCTCCTCAAACCCTCCGGTCTTTTGGTTGTTGCGGTTCCCAATTTTGAAAGTCACGATCGCATCCATTATCAACAAGACTGGGCTGCCTTGGATGTGCCAAGACATCTATGGCATTTTACCCCCAAAGGGTTAATCACTATGGCTGACGAATCCGGGTTTGATTTGCTTCAAAAAAGTGCATTAGGATTGGACGTTTTCTATATCTGTTATTTGTCCGAAAAACACAAAGGGAAATCATTCCCTTTCCTCAAGGGGATTCTTAAAGGCGCTTTGTTTTCTATCAAAGCCTTTTTTACTGGCAAGCATTCTTCTTGCGTTTATGTTTTTAGGAAACGGCTTCTTTAGCGTTCAAAAAACGGGTCATCGCCATGGCAAAGTGACTGAAAAGAATTTTAGGATTGGCATTGCGTTCCAAATGATAGGAGGTGTCCTCCAGCAACCTTACCATTGATAGTAAATTAGCACTGTGTACATATGGAGCAAATTTTCGAATATCGAAATCAGAATGTATTTTAAGATCGTATAGGGTCTCAGATTGGTAGGAAATCAGCATAGCTTGGCGGATAAATTCCAAGGCATAAACTAAAAAAGCTTTTTGTTGTTCTCGTTGAAGGTCAGCAATCTGATCTGCCCAGTGAATCAAATCAATAACAATGGCTTTATTTGCTCGTGCTCTAAATGCTGCTCTAAGACATTGAATCCAAAGTTTTTCAAAGTCAAGCGTGTGATCTGGTGTGTTGAGCTCGTCCAAAACTTTCCGCCAACTTCCTCTTCCCAGGGATACTGTCTGAGGTGTGGCCGTTGTAGCATTCAGTTTTTGAATTCCATTTTTGATATCTTCCGGAGTTAAGGGAATTAATTTTACTTCTTGACAACGAGAAACCAAGGTGGGCAACATTCCTTCTGTTTGATCACAAACCAGTAGAAAAAAACTGTTTTTTGGAGGCTCCTCCAAAAGCTTTAGTAATTTATTGGAAGCACTTTCGGACAATTTATCAGCACCGAAAAGTACCATAACTTTGTTGCCACCATTGTGGGCTTTGAGGTACATTTTGTGATGCATCTTGGCGACTTCCTCCACTCCAATCATGCCCTGTTTGTTTCCCGCTTCCAATTGACGAATCCAGTCTTGTGTGGATCCATAAGGATGGCGAACTACAAAATCATCCCATGTGGATTTGTAATCGTCCGAAACAGCTTTTGAGTTACCCGCCCCCTTTTTGACTACCGGATATACAAAATGTAAATCGGGATGTTCCAATAACTTTTGCGAAGGAATTCCGTTATTTTCTGCCTCTTCAAGCGCGCTGAAGCCATGCAATAAACCCAAAGCACTGTAAAGAGCCAAAGGGAGACCCCCAAAGCCTTTTGAGTCTATAAATAGCTGACAATGAGGCATTTGAGCCTCAGAAACCATCTTTTTTAATTGACGTTTCAGCGGTTCTTGTCCAACAATTTCACTTGAGTACATATTGTTTTTAATCCTAAAGAAGATAAAAATAATCAATCCATTTGGATTTCACTTTCTTCCCAAAAATTATGTTTTCAATCCGGCTAAAACCTTTTGCCCAACGGTTTAAAAAAAGTATTTTTGAAAAAAATTTTAGCATGCGAACCCTAGCCAATCAAGACTTCTCCAACCGAAGAGCCGTCGTCAGAGTAGATTTTAATGTGCCCATCGACGATGAATTTCAGGTAACTGATTCTACCAGAATCACGGCCGCAAAAGAAACCATAGACCATATTCTCAACCAAGGAGGCAGTTGTGTCTTGATTTCTCACTTGGGTCGACCCAAGGGCAAAGACCCAAAACTTTCATTATCACACATCGTAAGTAAAGTAGAGGAGATTCTTCATGTTCCTGTCACTTTCTTTGGCGATTGCATTGGTAGTGAGGCAGAACAAGCTACGGCCTCACTTGCACCCGGGAGCGTTATTCTGATGGAAAACCTGCGTTTCTATAAAGAAGAAACTGCGGGAGATTTGGATTTTGCCGAAGGTCTGTCAAAATTGGGGGATTGCTATGTCAACGATGCTTTTGGAACGGCGCACAGAGCACATGCCTCAACCACCATCATGGCCCAATTTTTTAAGGAAGATAAATTCTTTGGCAGGTTGCTCGAAAAAGAAGTCAACGCCATAGACAAAATCATGAAAACAGGAGAGAAACCTGTTCTTGCAATTCTGGGTGGTGCCAAGGTATCCTCCAAAATAACCATTATTGAGAACATGTTGGACAAAATTGATCACTTGATCATCGGCGGCGGGATGGTGTATACTTTTGCCAAAGCACAAGGAGGCTGTGTGGGTCGGTCGATTTGCGAGGATGACTATTGCCACTATGCGCTGGAGTTGCTCGAAAAAGCTAAATCCAAAGGGGTGGAAGTGCATCTTCCAACAGATGTAATCATTGCAGAAGATTTTTCAAATGATGCCAACCAAAAGGTTTGTAAAGTAGGTGAAATCCCTGACGAATGGGAAGGGTTGGATGCAGGTCCTGAAACCCTAAAAAACTTTGAGCAGATTGTGACGCAGTCCAAAACCATTCTTTGGAACGGGCCCCTTGGTGTCTTTGAGTTTGAAAACTTTTCAAATGGAACCATCACACTGGGAGAGCACATAGCTAATAGTACTGCGGCAGGTGCTTTTTCTTTGGTAGGGGGCGGAGACTCTGTGGCAGCCGTTAAGCAGTTTGGTTTTGAGGATAAAATGAGTTATATTTCTACTGGTGGCGGAGCCATGTTAGAAAGTCTTGAAGGAAAGACATTGCCCGGGATTGCTGCCCTATTGGAATAAGCCTCAATATCATGAAAAAAGCAGTACTTTTTGTAATCATCATTATAATTACATCTTGTAAGGAACAAAAATCCAAACTGAGGTACTTACCCGATTCCAACGCCAATATCAATCATTTGACAGTAGTGATGCCCGAAAAAAGTTGGGCAGGAGCCTTGGGAAACAAAACCCGCGCACTGTTGGAAACCCCCTACGAGGGCTTGCCTTTTAATGAGCCACAGTTTACACTAAAGTATTTACCTCCTAAGGTTTTTACGGGCTTTGCCAGAAACAGTCGAAGCATCTTATGGTTTGTAAGAGACTCCCTTGCACGATTCCAACTTTCGGAGGATTTGATGGCCCAACCCCAGACGGTGGCAAAGGTAACAGGAGAGGACGATGATGTTCAAGCCTATTTTTTAGAGGAAAACATCGACCTCTTTAAAGCGGTTTTAACGGAAAAAGAACGCAAAGAAAAAAACAGAAGGATCAAAAAATCTCCCACCAAAGATCGAGACTTACAGCAGCGATTCAGTATATCATTGGTTTACCCCACAGCCTACAAGACGGTAAAGGACACGACCAATTTCATTTGGATCCAAAAAGAAATCCCAAAGGGACATATGAATTTGGTCGCCTACAGTCTTCCTCTTTCTGGCTTAAGGGGGAATGTTAAAAAACGCATCCCTGAAATCAGGGATTCTATAGGAAAAACCCATATCCCCGGCAGACTTAAAGGCTCCTATATGATCACCGAAAAAGCCTATCGTCCCTATTATTACAAGACCCAAAAGGAGGGAAGGTTAACTTATTTGACCAAAGGCACTTGGGAAGTCGCCAATGATTTTATGGCAGGACCCTTTGTCAATTATATGATAAAAGATACCTTAAGAAAGAGATGGATGGTGATTGAGGGCTTTGTTTTTGCGCCAGCTTCCAACAAAAGGGATCAGATGTTTGAACTCAATACCATATTAGACGCTGTAGCTTTTGAGTAGACTACTTTTTGTCTATTTTGGCATCAGATTTATCCTCGTCCTCTTTGGTAGCGTTTTTAAATTCTTTAATACCGCTTCCCAATCCCCTCATCAATTCAGGAATTTTTCTCCCGCCAAATAACAAAAGTACAACAACAACGATGAGAATGATTTGTGGTGCACCGATCATGCCTAAAGAGTAGATCATTGAATACATGGTTTCTAATTTTAATCAAATGTAAATAATTATTCGATGTAATCTAAATTTCTTTACTTGGGCTACAATTTATTTTTAAGGGGTAAACACTATCTTTGTCCTCAATGGCAGAAGATAAAAAAAAGAAACGTCTTTGGATTCAAAACTTGTTGAACCGCTATCGTATGGTGGTTATCAACGAAACCACCTTTGAGGAAAGGTTTTTCGTTAGAATTTCGCAGTTCAACATCATTGTATTGATCATACTTTTTGTCACTTTCATTACCATTGGGTCTTTTTTTTTGGTCGCCTACACTCCCTTAAAGGAGTTTATTCCAGGCTATACCAGTCTTTCGATCAGAAAAGAGGCCATCAGAAATACCTTTTTGCTGGACTCTCTCAGTGTCGAATTTCAAAAACAAGATCGATTTATTCAATCCATGAAAAGTGCTTTAACCGGAGAAATCGATTGGGAAGAAAACTCCTTGCTCATTGCTAAAGACCAGTTGCCTGAGCTCCTCAATTCTGACAATGCTATGACTGAGGCAGATTCTTTGTTGCGCTTGGAAGTCATACAAGAAGATAAATACAATGTAATTCCCAATGACTTGAGCAATGTGAAGTACCTACTTTATTCCCCAGCAGCTGGCCCGATTTCTCAGAAGTATGACGTCAACAAAAGGCATTTTGCCGTTGATATTGCATTGGAAGAGCATGCGCCAGTTATGGCAGTAGCCCATGGAACCGTTATTTTTGCGGAATGGACTGCCGAAACGGGTCACGTGATTATCATAAAACACGATTATGGCCTATTGTCGGTATACAAACACAATTCCTATTTGGAAAAATCACAGGGAGATTTGGTCAAAGCAGGAGAAGTAATTGCCAAGGCAGGTAATACCGGAAAATTATCCACGGGCTGGCACCTTCATTTTGAACTTTGGATGAATGGATATTCAGTAGACCCTACCGATTTTATTGAATTTTCCCAGGCTTTATGATCAAAAAAATTGGAGCGAAAATTCTCGCCAACTTCATTCATCAGAAAAACCAAAAGTGGATCAAAAATCCCCTTTCTGCCCAACAAAAGACATTTGATTATCTGATACAAAAAGCCAAATCAACCGATTTTGGACGTGACCACGGGTTTGATAAAATCAAGGATTATAAAGACTTTCAAGCTTCAGTTCCAATACGTGATTATGAGGGGCACAGGGTCTATGTGGACAAAATGTTGGAAGGAGCAACTTCTGTGTTGTGGCCTGGCAAACCACTTTATTATGCCAAAACAAGTGGTACTACTTCCGGTGCAAAATACATTCCCCTCACCAAAGAGTCTATGCCCACCCACATTACTGCTGCTCGGGACGCGCTGCTGAATTATATCCACGAAACAGGAAATACCGACTTTGTCAATGGCAAACAAATTTTTCTTCAGGGGAGCCCCACGCTCAACCAAAAAAACGGGAATATCATCGGCAGATTATCGGGGATCGTTGCCCACTATGTTCCCAAGTATTTGCAGAAAAACAGGATGCCTTCCTGGGAAACGAATTGCATAGAGGATTGGGAAACCAAGGTTGATGCCATTGTAAGGGAAACGTTGCCTGAAAATATGAGTTTGATTGCAGGGATTCCCTCTTGGGTACAAATGTATTTTGAGAAACTGATAGAACAGACGGATAGGCCCGTGGGGAAAACATTCCCCGACTTTTCACTGTTCGTCTATGGTGGGGTCAATTATGAGCCTTACCGCCCCATGTTCGAAAAACTCATCGGGAGGAAAGTAGACAGTGTTGAGCTCTTTCCCGCTTCCGAAGGGTTTTTTGCCTACCAAGACCAACAGGCTGATAAAGGGTTGCTGTTGTTGTTGAACAATGAAATTTTTTACGAATTTGTCAAAGCCGATGAGTTTGGGGAACAAAACCCCAAAAGGTATACTTTGGGCGAGGTCGAACTCGGGGTCAACTATGTTTTAATCCTTTCCACTTCGGCAGGTTTATGGGCCTATAACATAGGCGACACGGTTCGTTTTGTCTCATTGAAGCCCTACCGTTTGGTAGTGACAGGTAGAATCAAACACTTTATTTCTGCCTTTGGAGAACATGTCATTGGAAAAGAGGTTGAGACGGCGATGCAACAGGCTTGTCAAGACAGTCAGGTTCAAGTCAAAGAATTTACGGTTGCTCCACAAATTGATCCGGAGGAGGGGCTTCCTTATCACCAATGGTTTATCGAATTTGAAAATCCGCCCCAAAACGCAGAGGATTTCGCCCAAAAACTCGATCAATCCATGCAAGAAC
>JAAZUX010000228.1 GCA_018623955.1 Flavobacteriaceae bacterium
AAAAAAATAATGGATTTAGGCTTTGACAGAGTCTTGACCTCCGGGCAACGACCTAAGGCAACAGAGGGGTTGGGCTTATTGGTTGAACTTAAAAACATTGCAAAAGACGAACTGTTGGTCATGCCGGGGGGTGGGATCAACGACCAAAACTGTGAACTTTTTTTTAAAGCAGGTTTTCGAGAAATACACCTATCAGCCAAGGGATCAGATAAAACAGCTCAGGGTGAACCCATCTCTGATCTGGAAATCATCAAAAAGATTGTGAACACAGCCTCCAACTTCGGTTGATATAAAATAGCTTATCGGTTCAGCAATTGATCGATGGCATTTTCAACCAATTCGGCCATGACCTTATAACCGTCCTCGTCGGGGTGAACACCATCGTAACCATAGCTTTCGATCAAACCATTTTTCCCATCGGTCATCGCACTAAAATAATCCAAGTAATGAGCGTCATTTACATCACAATAGTCTTGAATCATTTTGTTGAGTTGAGGAATTTTCGTGTCGGGGCTTTTACCCTTTCTCCACGGATATTCTGCTGCAGGAACTACAGAACACAAGATCACTTTGATGTCATGCGCACGCGCCAACTCGGCCATAGAAAACAAATGTCCTGCTACGGTCTCCAAATCCTTTAACGGAGTATTACCGGCTATATCATTGGTTCCGGCCAGTATAACGACTATCTTAGGCTGTAGTGCGATCACGTCCTGTCTAAAACGCAAAAGCATTTGAGGAGTCGTTTGACCACCTATTCCCCTATTGATATAGTTTTGGTTGTCAAACATCTCAGGCATATATTGCGACCAGCCTTGGGTGATAGAGTTTCCCATAAAAACTACACGACCTTCCTTTTTTTCGAGGCTCACTTCTTTGTTCTGAGCATCAAAGTATGCCATATTGGGCCAATCCAAATGCATCAGCACTTCGGTTATATCAATTTCTTTCAAGGGATCATTTTTTTGACTGTATCCCTTTTGTAAACAAACAAACAACAGTATTGATAAATACAGAAACCATTCTTTTTTCATCTGTTTAAAATGTATGTAAGTTGTTGGTAATAAGAGTTTAATCATGTCGGTGGGTATTGGTCTTTGCCGTGTTAAATGCCCATTATGGGCTTTCATAGATTTAATTTGAGTTAATTAGGTAATCTTTAATCATTCCCATTTGTTGAAGCACTTATCTTGGCTGTATTAATGCCTCTATTAAAGATTCATCATACATTTATTCTTCATCGGGATTTCTGATGTCTTCAATCAGTTTCTGAATTTCATCATCTGGAGCCGGGGTAAATTTAGAAATGGTAATAGACACTACAAAATTGACCAACATGGCAAAAGAGCCAAAGCCTTCGGGCGATATTCCAAACCACCAGTCTTTTTCGGTTCCACCACCAAACCATCCGAATTTGAATTTGGTCATATAAAATAACATTAATAGTATTCCAACCACCATTCCTGCAACAGCTCCTTCTTTGTTCATTCTCTTACTGAAAATCCCCATCACAATAGCAGGGAAGAAGGAGGCAGCCGCCAGGCCAAAAGCCAGTGCTACCGTGGCTGCGACAAAGCCCGGGGGATTGATGCCAAAATAGGCCGCCAACATCACAGCACCCACAGCAGATAAGCGCGCAGCGATCAATTCTCCTTTTTCACTCACATCGGGTTTGATCATTTTTTTGATCAAGTCATGAGATACTGAGGAAGAAATTACCAACAACAAACCTGCAGCGGTTGATAGTGCAGCCGCTAATGCTCCTGCTGCCATAATGGCAATCACCCAATTGGGCAAATCGGCAATCTCAGGATTGGCCAACACCATAATGTCTGCATCGACTTTCAATTCGTTGAGTTGGGGGTCGGCCACATATTGGATTAAACCGTCCTGATTTTTGTCCTCATGGGTAATCAGTCCAGTAGCTTCCCATTTGTTGAACCATTCCGGTAGAGAGGCGAAGGCTTTATTGCTTACGGTTTCGATCAAATTGGTTCTTGAAAAAACCGCTACTGCCGGAGCCGTTGTGTACAAAATGGCAATAAATAGTAAAGCCCAACCGGCCGATTTTCGGGCGTCGCTTACTTTTTTAACAGTAAAAAACCGAACGATTACATGTGGCAACCCTGCCGTACCTACCATCAGCGCGGCAGTAATAAGAAATACATCCAAAGTTGATTTTTTACCGGAGGTATATTCATGGAATCCGAGTTCACGGTGTAAACCGTCTAATTTATCCAGCAGATAAACCCCATCACTTCCTGACGATCCAAAGCCAATTTGGGGAATGGCATTACCAGTTACCATCAAAGAGATAAAAATAGCAGGCAACATAAAGGCAAAGATCAGCACACAATATTGTGCCACCTGTGTGTAGGTAATCCCTTTCATCCCCCCCAATACGGCATAGAAAAGGACAATCAACATACCAATGAGAACACCGGTAGTAATATCGACCTCCAAGTAACGTGAAAAGACCACACCTACCCCACGCATTTGTCCGGCGATATAGGTAAAAGATACGATCAAGGCACAAAAAACGGCCACCCCACGCGCTACATTCGAATAATAGCGATCACCGATAAAATCGGGAACGGTAAATTTTCCAAATTTTCTTAAATAAGGGGCCAATAAAAGAGCCAGTAAAACATAACCTCCGGTCCAACCCATCAGGTAAACTGACCCGTCATAACCATTAAAAGAAATGATCCCGGCCATGGAAATAAATGAAGCGGCAGACATCCAGTCAGCAGCAGTGGCCATACCATTGGCAATGGG
>JAAZUX010000229.1 GCA_018623955.1 Flavobacteriaceae bacterium
ATCAACGCCCCACAATCCAATGACCAATGTACCCCATGCACCTACAACACCGTGAGCAGAAGCTGCACCAACAGCATCATCGATCTTAAGTACTTTGTCAATGAATTCGATTGAGAATACAACGATTATACCACCGACTAGTCCGGCAAGAAATCCTCCACCAAAAGTCATGTTTCCACAGCCTGCTGTAATGGCAACCAATCCAGCAATCGCTCCATTCAAAGTCATTCCCAAATTGGGTTTTCCATCTTTAATCCAAGTGATGGCCATGGCACCTACTGCACCGGCAGCGGCAGCAATATTGGTGATCATTACTACAGCTGAAGCAGCTACAGAGTCATCTCCACCCCAAGCGAGTTGAGAACCACCATTAAAACCAAACCATCCCAACCAAAGGATGAATACACCAAGTGTACCCAACAACAGGTTGTGCCCTGGAATTACATTGGATTTACCGTCAACGTATTTTCCCAATCTAGGACCGACCATCCAAGCACCTACAAGTGCTGCCCAGCCCCCAACAGAGTGAACAATAGAAGATCCGGCAAAGTCGATAAAGCCTAAGTTGGCCAACCATCCGTCACCGTTCCATTGCCATCCACCCGAAATGGGATATACCAAAGCAGTTAGGAAAATGGTGAACAATACATAGGTAGAGTACTTTGTTCTACCGGCAATTGCTCCAGAAACGATAGTTGCAGCAGTAGCGCAGAAGACCGTCTGGAAAAACACATCGTGTGGTCCGTCACCTGGATTGAAGAATATGTCTGAAGTGGCGATCCATCCGTTAGATGCTCCGTACATCAAACCATAACCAATAGCCCAGTAAGAAAGAGTTCCTACGGAAATGTCTAAAATGTTTTTCATGGAGATGTTTACCGCATTCTTTGAACGGGTAAAACCAGACTCTACCAAAGTGAATCCCGCTTGCATGAAAAATACCAGAATCCCCGATAAAAGGATCCATAGCATGGTGAAGTCATCGTTGACCTCAACAGCTGTTGTCGAATTAATTAGTGTAAGATTTAACATAGTTAGTGTTTATAATTTGAGCCAAAATTATATAATTTGAACTCCAACCATAAAAATTATAGGGGTCAAAACCCTATTTTTATTATTTTGAACAATCTACCCCCTAAAAAGATAGGGGTCTAATAATTTTTTAAGTAAATTTTAAGAAATATGTAAAAAATCAATGAAGATACTTGTCAATCAAAATTCCCAGATAAACCATAAGAATTCCAGTCGTTAAACTCAACATACTGTAGGCCAATAACATAGTGTAATCTCCTGATCGGACAAAGGATAGGTTTTCGTTGGCAAAGGAAGAAAAAGTTGTAAATCCACCGCAAAACCCTATGGTGGCAAAAAGTACCAGTGAAGATTGGTTTTCAGCATTGTTTCTCAAAAAATAGCCTGTCAGTAGACCTATTAACAGACAACCCAACAAATTTGCACAAAAGGTATTCCAAGGAAAGCCTTTGCCGGAATAGGGTAAAAATTTACCAATAAGAAAACGCATAACGGTTCCCATTCCTCCTCCAATAAAAACAATCAAGAGTTGCTTCATCTTTTGAATTAAGAATTCTGGGTAAAAAATTTGATGAGAAAAAGGATTCCTATGGTCAGTACAAATGCAAAAAATATTTTGATGCTTCCCTTGTAATGTAGTTTATGATTTTTGGAATCTTTTCTGTAGGAAAAAACCATCAGTGTCACAAAAGCAATGACAAAAAATACGGCAAACAAAAGTTGTCCTTGACTGAACATTTTTTAATTTTTGCCTAAATTAGAAAAAAACATTGACCTCTTTTAATTTCTCTTAAAATATACAAATGATTAAAAATGAATTAGACGCAGTGGCTGAATTTCATAATGCCTTTGGTATAGAATCGGCCGACTCTCCCATTGTGAGTATTCCGGAGAAAACGGTACTTTTGAGACACAACCTCATGAAAGAAGAAAACGAAGAGTATCTGGAAGCAGCGCAAAACAATGACCTTGTTGAAGTTGCCGATGCTCTGGGGGATATGCTCTATATATTGTGTGGAACCATACTCTCTCATGGAATGCAACACAAAATCACTGAGGTCTTTAACGAAATTCAAAGAAGTAATATGAGTAAGTTGGGTGCCGATGGCAAACCCATTTACCGAGAAGATGGAAAGGTGCTCAAAGGTCCCAATTACTTCAAACCCAATATCGCATCGATATTAAATAAAGATTAATCCACAGCTACCCGCCATCCATAGGGGTCTTCGGAAAGGTTGTATTGTATGGACATAATTTTGTCCTTGAGTTGCGCAGCAACAGGATCTTCCAATTCTGGAAGTTTGTAATTGACTCCTTTATAACCAAAGCTTTTGATAGGGTTGATTACAACCGCTGTTCCACTTCCAAACATTTCTTTGAGTGAATTGTTTTGAGAGGCTTCTACGATTTCATCAATTCTGATGGGACGAATTTCTACCTCTATTCCGGAATCCCTTGCGATTTGTATGACACTTTTTCGAGTAACCCCGTCCAGTATGCGATCATTGGTGGGTGCAGTTAGCAGTTTGTCATTTATCCTGAAAAAAATATTCATGGTTCCCGCTTCCTCCAAAAACTCATGTGATTTGGCATCGGTCCATACAATCTGCTGATACCCTTGCTCTTGTGCCAATGCAGTCGGATAGAATTGGGCGGCATAGTTCCCCGCAGCTTTGGTATAACCTATTCCTCCGTCGGCTGCTCTGCTGAGCTCCTCGGCAATCAAGACATTCACTTCTCCTCC
>JAAZUX010000230.1 GCA_018623955.1 Flavobacteriaceae bacterium
AGCATGACCAAATTCTTGAGGATGGATTGCTCGGGAGTCATCGAGATCATCTCACCAAAACAACCACAATTTTCCGTATCTCCTATGGCCCACAAATAGATCAAATGAACCGTAAAACCCCCCAACATTAAAAAAGTGATTTGCATTAATTGTTTGACATAAAAGGGCAAAAGCATCAATAGCCCCAAGGCAAACTCCAATCCTATAAAAAACCGGGCCATATGACCGGCAAAAACCCTGCCGGGAGCCAAGCCCTGATCCATCAAAGTGATTTCAAAAAAACCCGGGCCTACTGCTTTGGTATAGGCTGAAAATATAAAAGTGACGGCCAAAAGCAGTTGAAGTGTTTTTGAGAGGTATTTCATGCGTTTAATCTATGTTAACTAACTGATATTTAATCATTCCTGTCTGCCGACAGGCAGGTCCTTTTAATGAGGAATTTTTCTTGGCTGTTTTAAATCCCTCCATGAGGGTTTCATTTCAAAAATTTTAGTGAATTTAATGAAAAAAACAACCCTATAAACCTTCTTTGATCTAATTCCAGTCTAAATCAAAAGGGAGGGTTTTAAAATCATCGGAGGGTTTGTATTCCAATGATCTTTTTATTCTGGCGTTATTGTGTGGATGAGACATTAAAAACTCTATTTTCTCATTATAATTGAGGTTTTCTCTGTTGAGTTTTCTAAAAAAGACTGCAATAACCCTGGGGGAGATCCCAGCTTTTTCCAGCAGTTGCATCGCATACTCGTCTGACTCTTTTTCCTGTTTGCGATCAAAGGATGAAGAAATTATCGCAAAAGGAAAAAAGCAAGTATTCAAAATAAGTATCTTTGCCCCAGTAGAGGAAAATGCGCGGATGAAACACATTAGAAATTTTTGCATAATCGCCCACATCGACCACGGTAAAAGCACCCTTGCGGATCGTTTACTGGACTTTACTGGGGCAGTGACCTCCCGTGAAAAACAGGAGCAGTTGCTAGACGATATGGATTTGGAACGGGAGAGAGGGATTACGATCAAATCCCACGCCATCCAAATGGAATACGAGCATGAGGGAGAGCAATACGTTTTTAACCTGATTGATACTCCGGGACACGTAGATTTTTCCTACGAGGTTTCCCGCTCCATTGCTGCTTGTGAAGGCGCGCTATTGGTGGTGGATGCCGCACAAAGCATCCAGGCGCAAACCATTTCCAACCTTTACCTTGCCCTTGAAAATGATCTGGAAATCATTCCTGTTCTCAATAAAGTAGACCTTCCCTCTGCCAATCCCGAAGAAGTTACCGATGATATTGTTGACTTGTTGGGCTGCGATGCCGAAGAGGTCATTCCTGCCTCTGCCAAGACAGGACTGGGGATTGAGGACATTTTAACTGCTATTATTGAACGCATACCCCCCCCAAAAGGAGAGGTAGATGCTCCACTACAAGCCTTGATCTTTGACTCCGTATACAACCCTTTTCGAGGGGTGGAAACTTACTTTAGGGTCGTCAACGGTGAGATCAGAAAGGGACAAAAAATACAATTTATCGCTACGGGAAAAACCTATTTCGCCGACGAAATTGGAACGCTAAAGCTAAAACAAGAACCCAAAAAAGTCATTGCCGCAGGAGATGTCGGTTACCTCATCACAGGCATCAAAGAAGCCAAAGAAGTAAAAGTGGGAGATACCCTTACAGGTGCGGACAACCCAACCCAAGAAGTTATCGAAGGTTTTGAAGAGGTAAAACCCATGGTGTTTGCAGGAATTTATCCCGTAGATACAGAGGATTATGAGGAGCTGCGCGCCAGTATGGAAAAGCTACAGTTGAATGATGCCTCACTGGTCTTTGTGCCGGAAAGCTCCGCAGCACTGGGGTTTGGCTTTCGTTGTGGTTTTCTGGGCATGCTGCATTTAGAGATCATTCAAGAAAGGCTGGAACGAGAATTCAATATGACAGTGATCACTACAGTTCCCAACGTGTCCTATCACGCCTACACAAAAAAAGAACCCGATGAAATCGTCATGGTAAACAATCCCTCTGACCTGCCAGATCCCTCTTTTTTGGATCGGGTGGAAGAACCTTTTATCAAGGCCTCCATCATTACCAAATCCGACTTTGTGGGCAATGTCATGTCCCTTTGTATTGAAAAGCGCGGTCAAATTACCAATCAAACCTACCTTACCACAGAAAGAGTAGAATTAAATTTTGATATGCCGCTGGCTGAAATCGTTTTTGATTTCTACGACCGACTAAAAACTGTTTCCAAAGGCTATGCCTCATTTGACTATTCCCCCATAGGAATGCGTCCATCGAAACTGGTAAAAGTCGATATCTTGCTTAACGCCAATCCTGTAGATGCACTTTCTGCACTCATTCATGCCGACAATGCCTATTCTATCGGCAAAAAAATGTGTGAAAAGTTGAGAGAGTTGATTCCAAGGCAACAATTTGACATTCCCATTCAGGCAGCCATTGGCGCCAAAATCATTTCTCGAGAAACCATCAAAGCACTCCGAAAAGACGTTACCGCAAAATGTTATGGGGGAGACATTACCCGTAAACGTAAACTGCTCGAAAAACAGAAAAAAGGGAAAAAGAAAATGCGCCAAGTGGGGAGTGTAGAAATCCCACAACAAGCCTTTATGGCGGTATTAAAGTTAAATGATTAAACGTCTGTAGCCCCCCCCCTTTGAAATCTTTTTTTAGCCACCCATTACTGATCATATTCCTGACTTCTCTCATCCGTCCTGTCTTTCCGGTTGTGGATTATATGGTCAACTTCGATTATAT
>JAAZUX010000231.1 GCA_018623955.1 Flavobacteriaceae bacterium
ACAATTCACTGATGGGATAAAATTCTAAATTGGTGTAATCAACTTTGGCAGCCATCAAACGAGCATTGGTTTCACGAGAATCCAGAACATTCATAGCGGTCTGATTGGTCAATTTTCTTTCAATATAGCGTTGTACCTCAAGTCCCTTTTTTCCAATACTTCTACCCGATTTTTCATCATAAAAATCAAAAGGGATCACTGCAACCAGGTCTTTGTCATAAGGAGGAAGTTCTATGATGAGTTCCTCAGCTTGGTTTGAAGCTGTATTTTTTTTGGTATTTTCTCTCTTAAAAATATGCTCTTTATCGTCTGCAAATTTGATCTTTATAATGTTTTCGACACTCATTTCATTGATACGCTCTTCCCCTTCAAACTTGTATTGGATTCGCGCATCTCCGAGAAGAATTACATTGGCTTCGATCATTTGATAGTCGGTCGTTAAAATCAAATCTTTCCCGCCTTGAGAATATGCGGCAACCGCAGTGACAAACATCAGGGTGAGGCAGATTGTTTTTTTAACTTTTTTGGTTATCGATAATTTAACTTCAGTACATTGGATAGGTATCATTGGGATAAAGATTTTGGGGTGAATAATTCATTATGTAAGGGTTTACTTATAGGAACGTGTTTTTACTTCAATTTCCTCGTATTTTAATTCTTCTTTGTGGAGCTTGGCCTTGGAAGGTTCTCCTTTGTATTCCCATGCAGAAACAAAGGTGAAGTTTTTGTCATCCCGCATTGCCTCTCCCTCGGGGGTTTGGGATTCTTCTCTAAAGTGACCTCCACAGGATTCTGTTCTTTCCAAAGCATCTTTGGCAAACAATTCTCCCAACTCAAGAAAATCCGCTACCCTTCCGGCTTTGGCCAATTGCTCATTGAACTCCTCTGAACCTCCGGGAACGTTTACGTTTTTATAAAAATCTTCTCTCAATGCTTTGATCTCACTAATGGCTTCTTTTAGGCCTTTTTCATTTCTGGACATACCACATTTGTCCCACATGATTTTCCCCAGTTTTTTATGGTAATGATCCACAGAGTGTTTACCATTATTATTGACAAAAGCCTTCAATTGATCTTTGACTTGTTTTTCGGCTGCTTCAAACTCGGGAGAATCTGTAGAGATGGGTCCGGTTCTAATGTCATCTGACAAATAATCCCCAATGGTGTAGGGCAAAACAAAATAACCGTCGGCCAACCCTTGCATCAATGCTGATGCTCCCAGTCGGTTGGCACCATGGTCAGAGAAATTGGCTTCACCAATAGCGTAGCAACCTGGAATGGAAGTCATCAAATTGTAATCTACCCAAACACCGCCCATGGTATAATGAACTGCTGGGTAAATCATCATAGGGGTTTCGTAGGGGTCTTGATCTACAATCTTTTCATACATCTGAAATAGGTTTCCGTATTTGGCACGGACTACTTCTTGTCCTAATTTTTTGACCAATGCCGCATCATTTTCATCCAATCCTTTGACGTGGGCTTGTTCTTTGCCATAGCGGATAATGGCAGCAGCAAAATCCAAATAAACGGCCTCTCCAGTTTTGTTGACCCCAAAGCCGGCATCACAACGTTCTTTGGCTGCACGTGAAGCGACATCACGGGGTACCAAGTTTCCAAAAGCCGGATAACGACGTTCGAGATAATAGTCGCGGTCTTGCTCTGCTATGTCAGTGGCTTTAAGTTGTCCTGATCTAATGGCTTTAACGTCCTCCAATTTTTTGGGCACCCATATCCTACCGTCATTTCTCAAAGATTCGGACATCAAGGTCAACTTGGATTGGTGATCTCCCGATACGGGAATACAAGTGGGGTGTATTTGAGTAAAACACGGATTGGCAAAATGCGCGCCGCGTTTGTGAATTTTCCATGAGGCAGAAACATTACTTCCCATCGCATTGGTCGATAAAAAGAATACATTTCCATATCCTCCAGAGGCAATGACCACTGCATGAGCACTGTGTCTTTCAATTTCGCCATTGACCAAATTTCGGGTAATGATCCCTCTGGCTTTTCCATCGACCAAAACCAAATCCATCATTTCATGGCGATTGTACATTTTTATTTTTCCACGACCGATTTGACGATTCATGGCAGAATAGGCCCCCAGCAACAACTGTTGTCCGGTTTGGCCTTTGGCGTAAAAAGTTCTGGATACCAAAACACCCCCAAAAGAACGATTGTCCAGCAAGCCTCCGTAGTCCCTGGCAAAGGGAACACCTTGGGCAACACATTGATCAATGATATTGGTAGAAACCTCCGCCAAGCGATAAACATTGGATTCTCTGGATCGGTAATCCCCCCCCTTGATGGTATCGTAAAAAAGTCGGTAGGTAGAATCGCCATCCCCTTGATAGTTTTTTGCGGCGTTGATCCCTCCTTGGGCAGCAATCGAATGCGCCCTTCGAGGGGAATCTTGAAAACAAAAAGTCTTTACATTATAGCCCAACTCAGCCAAAGTTGCTGAGGCAGAAGCTCCTGCTAAACCAGTACCCACCACAATGACGTCGATTAAACGTTTGTTGGCCGGACTGACAAGGTTGATTTTACTCTTGTGGTTGGTCCATTTTTCGGACAAACTTCCCTGGGGTATTTTTGAATCTAACTTTGCCATTTAATTATCCGTTTAGATGGTGAAAAATTGCGATGAAAATAAAACCTGCCGGAATGACCAGCGAAAAAGCGACTGTAAAAATTTTGATGCCGCGGGTATATTTGTTGTTTAGCCCCAACGATTGAAAAGATGAGGAAAATCCGTGGAAAAGGTGC
>JAAZUX010000232.1 GCA_018623955.1 Flavobacteriaceae bacterium
ATATGAGAGGAGCTCGTTCCTTCATATGAGCTAAGTTTTACAAATGAAATTTCACAATTTTGTTTGTATTTTCTTAAGAAATCTGCAGCAAAAAGAAAAGAGCCATTTAAAATCCCTATAAACAATGGTATTTCATTTTCGTCTACATCCAAACTTACTTTTTGTACAAGAGAACTAACAATAGCAGAAATTTCTTCTTCTGAGATGAAAGGGGTAAAGTATAAATCGTGTAATTTAATTTTGCTCATTTCACAAAGGTATTGTAGTTCTTATAAAAAAGAAAACTGTTTTGTATTTACTGATTTCGGGTCAGCAATTACAAAACAGTTTTCATATTTATTTTCGATTACTTTTTGTTTACTTTTTTATTTTTTGAGGTATCAAACATCACAGGTGTAGCAACAAACAATGAAGAATAAGTTCCTACAACAACCCCAATAATTAAGGCAAACATGAAACCTCTAATCGAATCTCCACCAAATAGAAAGATTGCCATCATTACCAATAAGGTAGTCAATGAGGTATTGATTGTTCTTCCTAAAGTACTACTCAATGCTTTATCTACAACCTCAGTGTAAGACCATTTGGTGTGAATTCCAGCAAATTCTCTAATTCTATCAAAAATAACAACTGTATCATTCAACGAATATCCTACAACTGTTAGAATGGCTGCAATAAATGATTGACCTATTTCCATATCAAAAGGCATGAATTTGTATAAAATTGAGAAAATTCCTAATACGATGAGTACGTCATGAAAAACAGCAACCACAGCACCAAAACTGAACGAAATTTTTCTAAATCTCAGTAAAATGTATAGAAATACAATCAATAAAGAACCAAAAACAGCATAAATTGCTGAGGTCTTAATATCATCTGCAATCGTAGGCTCTACTTTTATATAACTCATGATTGCATTGTTTCCATCTTTTTCAAATCCAGGTTTGAAATCTTCATAGGATGTTCCTTCAGCCAGGTATGGATTCAAACCAGTGAATAAAGCCTTTTGTACTTCTTCATCCACTTCATTACCTTCTTCATCAATTTTGTAGACTGTTGTAATTTTAAGTTGAGAATCTGATCCGTATGTTTTTACTTCTGGAGCACTTTCAAAAACATTTTTTAAAGAATTTGCTACCTCTGATGCATTCATAGTTTGGTCAAATCGTACCACATAAGAACGTCCTCCTTTGAAGTCAACTCCTTGTTTCAATCCAATACTTACAATAGAAAAAATACCGCTTAATATAATTGCTCCTGAGATGATGTAAGCAATTTTTCTTTTACGTAAAAATTGAATGTTGATATTTTGAAACCATCCTTTAGATAAGGTTGTATTGAATGTTAAATTTTTTCCTTTTTCTGTTGCTCCATCGATCAATAGACGAGTAATGAAAACTGCAGTAAACAATGAAGTTAAAATACCAATGATTAAGGTCAATGCAAACCCTTTGATTGGACCAGTTCCAAAAACATATAAAATGATTCCAGTAAGTAAACTGGTGATATTTGCATCGATGATAGCAGACAATGCTCCCTTAACACTAAATCCTTCTTGAATGGATTGTTTTAATCCTTTCTTTTTTGAAAGTCCTTCTTTAATTCTTTCAAAAATAATCACATTGGCATCCACAGACATACCAATGGTTAAAATGATCCCTGCAATACCAGGTAAAGTAAGTACTGCATTGAATGATGCTAAAATTCCAAAGATGAATAAAATATTCACCAATAGGGCAATGTTGGCAAAAATACCTGCTCTTCCATAGTAAATGATCATCCAAATTAATACCAAAAAGATGGCTAAAATGAAAGATCTTGTTGATTGATCAATAGATTCTTTTCCTAAAGATGGTCCTACAACTTCTGCCTGAATTATTCTAGCAGCAGCAGGTAATTTTCCGGCTTTTAATACTGTTGCAATATCTTGCGCTTCTTCAACTGTCATACTCCCTCCAGATATAGAAGTTCTTCCGCCAGAGATTGCTTGTTTAACTGATGGAGCTGTGTATACGTAGTCATCTAAGACAACGGCAACAAAACCACCCACATTATCGCCTGTTAATTTTTCCCACAACCTAGAACCTCTTCCGTTCATAGCCATGCTTACTTCAGGATTGTTTAATTGATCAAATATTTGAGCAGCATCCGTAATTACATCTCCTTGAATAGGTGCTACATCATTCCTATTGGATTTGATAGCATAGAGGGCAATGATATCAGAACCTTCTGTACTTAAAGTTGATTTATAATCCCACAGAAACTTAACATTTCTTAGTTCATTAGGACGGACATTCAATACTTTTCTATCCAACAACAATTTATTGACCATGGCAGTATCACTAACTTTTGCCATGGCTACCATTGAACTTAGTTGACGTTCTGATCTCGCTTGATTCACGCTTAAGTATGTGAATAAGTCTTTTTGATTGACCTCGGTAGAGTCAATGGCCTCGTCAAGTATGCTTTGAATGTCATCCTCTTTTTTAGAAGAATCCTCCTTTATTTCAGGAGAATTATTTTTTAACATTTCCGCGACAACAGCATTGGCTGAGAAGAAATAATTTTGAACCTCTGCGTTAGAGAAAACTTCCCAAAACTGAAGTTCGGCTTTACTTGTTACTAATTTTGTAACCCGTTCAATATCTTTTGCTCCTGGAAGTTCAATTTGTATTCTTCCAGAATTTCCAATTCGTTGGATATTGGGTTGAGTAACACCAAATTTATCAATTCTACTTCTTAAGACTTCAAAAGCAGTATTGAT
>JAAZUX010000233.1 GCA_018623955.1 Flavobacteriaceae bacterium
CCTTATTAATCCCGGCGATCTCAATTGCGGTGGGGAAAAAGTCCCAAAAGGCAGAGGGGTGATTGGTGGTGGAACCGGGCTGAATTTTGGAAGGCCAATAGGCCATCATGGGAACGCGAATCCCCCCTTCATAGAGATCTCTTTTGTAGCCCTTCAAGGGACCGTTGCTGTCAAAATAATCGGGATCTGCCCCCCCTTCTTTATGAGGGCCATTGTCGGAGGTAAACAGGATGAGGGTGTTTTCGGCGATCCCCAATTCATGAACCTTATCCATGATTTCACCCACCTGATCGTCCAGCACATTTACCATAGCGGCAAAAGCAGCATGACTTTCTTCCTGAGAATTGTAACCTCCTACACTGTATCCGCCTTTTTTTCGGGCATATTTTTTCTCGGGCAAAAACCGGCCTCGATACTTTGCCATATATTTTTCGGGAGCGACCAACTCAGCATGGGGAATCACAGAGGGGTAAAACATAAAAAAAGGAGCATCCTTATTTTCTTCCAAAAAGGACAATGCTTTTTGGTGGATTAATTCCGGTGCGTAGGTTTGGGTCGTGTTACCCTTGTTTCCGGTTAGTTTTTCTTTGTTCTGATTGTCCCAAAGATGGGTAGGGTAATAATTGTGCGCCACCCGTTGACAGTTATAACCATAGAATTGATCAAACCCTTGAAAGTTGGGATCCCCTTCCGAACCGGGATACCCCAGTCCCCATTTGCCAAAGGCTCCAGTGCGGTAGCCCGCTTCTTTGAGTACCTCTGCGATGGTAAGTTCTTTAGAGGCCAATGGATATTGCCCCTCGTTCTCCAGGGTAAAACCTCTCTCCGAATTCCCCCTAATAAAAGTATGGCCGGTATGTTGGCCTGTCATCAGTGCCGATCTCGAAGGAGCGCAAACGGTTGAGCCGGAATAGTGTTGCAAAAAGCGCATGCCTCCTTGGGCCAATCGATCCAGGTTGGGGGTCGTAAAAAGCGATTGTCCGTAAACGCCTATGTCACCATAACCCAGATCATCGGCCATAATATAGATGATGTTGGGCGGGTTGCTATTTTCTGATTTTTGGGGAGCATTATTACAACCGTTCCATAAGATTAAACCAAATAGAAGCAAAAGATTTTTCATTCTGTAAATTTTTTAATGGGGCAGTTTGGATTGGATCAAGCCATAGATAAATGTACCAAAAGTTGCAGAGACAATCACGACCAGAATGGGAAAAAACCCTGCTCCCAAAAGAGAGAACATGGGACCCGGACAAGCCCCTGAAATGGCCCATCCACAGCCAAAAATTATCCCGCCAAACAAATAGCGTTTCCAGCCTTTTTCTTTGTTGGGGATGCTTATTGGAGCATTGTCCAAAACGGATTTGATTTTTAGTTTTTTGATCGTAAAAGTAATGATGACCCCAAAAAAGAGGGCAGAGCCAATCACTCCATACATGTGAAAGGAGTTGAACTGGAACATCTCATAAATCCTAAACCAAGACGATACCTCAGACATGTAGAGGGTTATTCCAAACAACACACCGATAGAAAAAAACACAAGAGTTTTCATACAACAAAAATTAAAATAATAAAGGGAGAACAAAATGATTGATCAAAACACCTCCAATGAAAAATCCAACAACAGCGATCAGTGAGGGCAATTGAAGATTAGAGAGTCCGGAGATCGCATGCCCGGAGGTACAACCTCCTGCGTAGCGGGCACCAAAGCCCACCAAAAACCCGCCAAGGATGAGTATCATCAGGCTGTTGAGGTCTGTAAATGCCGTATGGGAAAAAAGTATTTGGGGAGCAAAACTCTTTCCCGCATCTTCGATTCCCATAGCCACCAATTGATCAATGGTTTTTTGGCTGATGGCCACTGCACTGTCGTTAGCAATATAATTTGAAGCCAGAAACCCACCAACGATTACGCCCAGTGCGACCATTAGGTTCCACTGTTGCGTTTTCCAGTCAAATTGAAATAATGCGGCTTTCTTGCCCCCTCCCATCACGGAACAGACTGTGCGAAGATTAGAAGACATCCCAAAACTCTTGCCGGTCCAAAGGAGTAAAAAAAGCACTATTGAAATCATGGCACCTCCAAAATACCAAGGCCATGGTTGGGTTAAAAACGCGATCATCCTTTTTTAGTTTATGGTTGATGGACACACATGGTCCGTTGATTCTTACTTTAGTTTATGGTTGATGGACACACATGGTCCGTTAATTCTATTTTTGTTTCTTTAATTGCTTTAAAACCACCTTGAACATCAATCAGATTGTGAATCCCTCTTTTCTTGAGGACGGAGGCAGCGATAACACTGCGATAGCCACCGGCACAATGAATATAAAAGGGTTGGTTTTCCGGGAAGCGATCCAAGTAGTCGTTAAGCAAATCTAAAGGGGTGTTTTGAGCAGAGGCGATATGCTCCGAAATGAATTCATTTTCTTTACGAACATCGAAGACCAACACCTTCTCTTCTTTTGCCAATTTTTCCAGATCTCCTGCAGTGACTCCACTGATCATATCGTATTCTTTTCCGGATATTTTCCATGCATCGAACCCTCCTTTTAAGTAACCTAAGGTTTGATCAAAGCCGACCCGAGACAATCGGGTAATGGTTTCTTCTTCTCTTCCCTCCGGAGCAATGATCAGTAGGGGTTGATTGACATCTCCGACCAAGGCACCCACCCATGGAGCAAAGCCACCGTCTAGCCCTATGAATACAGATTGTGGAATGTGCCCTTTTACAAATTCATCTTGATGTCTAAC
>JAAZUX010000027.1 GCA_018623955.1 Flavobacteriaceae bacterium
GAAGGAAACCATCCAGTCCCTTTACTCCTTTTCCTGCTGTAGTCAATGTGGGTGATTGTGAGATGGTATTGACCCTCACTTTTTTGTCTTTACCAAAAAAGTAACCAAAACTCCTCGCTATAGACTCCAAATAAGCTTTATTATCGGCCATATCGTTGTAATTGGGAAAAGTTCTTTGAGCAGCAATATAGGAAAGGGCTAAAATACTACCCCAGGGGTTCATGGCATCTTTTTGATAAAGGGTCTGCAATAGTTTGTGAAAAGAAACAGAAGATACGTCCCAGCCTTTGGTCATCCAATCATGGTTTAAGTCGGTATAGTGTCGACCTTTTCTCACATTTACGGACATCCCAATGGAATGTAAAACAAAGTCTAACTTCCCGCCTAAATGCGATACGGATTGATCGACGAGATTTTCCAAATCTTCCATTTTTGTGGCATCTGCAGGGATAATAATGCTCCCTGTTTTCTCAGCCCAATCGGTGATGGCTCCCATCCTCATGGCAACCGGTGCATTGGTCAACACAAATTCACCACCAGCCTCTTTGACAGCCTCTGCAGTTTTCCATGCAATGGATTGATTGTCTAGTGCACCAAATATGATTCCTTTTTTACCTTCTAAAATTTTATGAGACATGAATTATGCTGTTAAATTGGGTTAAAGATACAGTTAATTGAGTAATTGTTTGGCATGATCCAGCGCAGTTCGCGTCAATTCTTCCCCTGATAGCATTTGGGCCAATTCTTTTATTCTTTCCTCTTGATTTAACTCTTTGAGTTTGGTCATCGTAGTGTTTCCCCTTACCTCTTTGTAAACCAAAAAGTGTTGTTTTCCTTTGGCGGCCACTTGTGGCAGATGTGTGATGGTAAATACCTGCATATTTTCTGACATATAGGCCATGATGTTGGCAATCTCATTTGAGACTGCTCCTGAGACCCCTGTGTCAATTTCATCAAAAACAATGCTGGGTAATTGTTTGAATTGGGATAAGATTGCTTTGATCGAAAGCATAATCCTTGACATCTCACCCCCTGAAGCCACTTTTTTGATGGGTTTGAAATCAGAACCTAAATTGGCAGAAAACAAGAAATCAATTTGTTCTTTACCATTGCTTAAAAAATGATCAACGGATGTCAGATCAATCCTAAATCTGGCATTTTGCATTCCCATTTTTGAAATGATTTGCTGCATTTGATCACAGAGCTTAGGGGAAGCCTCCTTTCGGTTTTGGTGTAATTGTTTGGACAAACCTTCTAATAATCCTTCCAATTCAACCAGCCGACCTTTTAGGGCATTGATCTTTTGTTCAAGGTCTTGGGTCTGCTCAAGCTTTTTTTCAAGCTGATCCCTCACTTGAATCAAATCCTGGATATTATCAACCTGATGTTTTTGGAACAGATTTTGGATTTTGTCCCACCGGTTCGAAAGTTTCTCCAATAGAGCGGGATTACTTTCTAATGTTTCCTGTTTGCTGATTAAATCATCCAGTATGTCTTTCAGTTCAATAGAAAGACTATTGATTCGCTCTTGAAAAACACTCAGGTTTTTGGATTTAGATGTAGCGTCGTTGAGCAAAGCATTCAAACTGGAAAATTGGGTAAGTAATCCTATTTGTTCTTCCTCAATCAAGTGAATGCCTTGAGAAAGATATTGCTGAAGTGCCTCAACGTTGGACAACTGATCAATCTCCTCCTCCAAAGGGATCAGCATATCGGGTGTTAATTCCTCACTGGCCAGTTCGTCAAACAAAAACTGATTGTAATCTTGAATTTTGGCAGCCTCCTCGTTGAGTTTCTTTATGTGGTCATACTCCTTTTGGATATTTTGATATTCACTAAGTTTGTTTTTGTATTCTTTGAGCGTATCTTGATTTCCTGCTATCGCATCCAAAACCAAAAACTGATACTCATTTTTGAACAAAGACTGATTTTCCAATTGAGAATGAACATCGATTAACACCTCACTCAATCGACTGAGAATATTGAGATTTACAGGGGTGTCGTTGATGAATGCCCTTGACTTTCCACTGGGAATGATCTCTCTTCTCAACAAAGTTTCTGCCTCATAGTCGAGTCCCGAAGCTTCGAAAAAGCCCTTAAGATTGTACTTATCAATCAAAAAACTGGCCTCAATGACACACTTTTTTTGATTGTCTTTAAGTACGCTCATGTCTGCTCTTTTGCCCAAGACCAAACCAAGTCCACCCATAAGAATGGATTTTCCAGCTCCTGTTTCTCCCGTAATACAGGTCATACCTGTATCGAAGGATATATCTAAATGCTCAATAAGAGCATAATTCGAAATCTTTAGACTGGTGATCAATATTAATTATTAAAGCAGTTAGTCTTCAAAGATACTTGAGAAAAAAAATAATTTCAAAAAATGAAACTATTTAATTTGTTTCCACTGAGGTTGATAAAAAGGAGCTATTTTTTTTAGCATTTTCGAAGTTCTATCAAAATCCACTTCAGGACCATCAGAAAAAAGGTTGACAATTTCATCTGCCTTAGCGTCAAAAAACATTTGTAAGAGCATCGCGTTGGGTCGACGATCGTATAGGTTCTCCAGCGGGAGCAAAGCACTAATGATATTGTTTTTGGCTTCCAATGGGTTTTTGGTCATCAAATCCAATCCCTTTCGGTGATAGGTATAAAGTGCCTCTCTGTACTCCCTAAAGGTATTGGAACGCATTGTATCACTCAACCAAAAACGATTGCGGTTACTGTCATTCTGTTTCCATCCAAGAGCTCCGCCTTGTTGAGACAAGTTGACAATCCGCTGGGCTTGCTCAAAGTAAGCGTCTCCCCCTTTAAGTTGGAGGCTATCAGCATTAATCCCCATGATGATATAAACATAAAAACTGATCAAAGAAACCAAGTTGGATTCATAGGAAGCAGGACTGAAGAATAAAGGTTGAAATTCTTGATAAGTAAAGCTAATGTCCTTATCTAAAAAATTCAGAAGAGGACTGTCGTAATTGGAATCAAAAACGGTTCTTTGAGATTGGATTTGGAGGGTCCCTTCAAATTTAGATGCATTGTAACTCGACAAATTGAGTACAAAACTACAAGTGATTTTTTCTTGAGGAAAAAAATCTTGACTCGACCAAGATTGCGAATTGATGAATTCATTGAGTGATCGCTCCAAGGTCTCAAAAATTTGCTGGTTGGTCTGATTGACAAGATCGGCATTTACAACAAATTGAGCATTCAGTTGTTGACCATAGACTTTGATCAATGAAAAGCTCAATAATAAAAGGGATAGGATTTTATGCATTCTGGGTCAGTATTTGGGAAAAGATATCTTTAGCAACTAAAATCTTAGACTTTAGCTCAAAGGGAGTAATGGTTTCATTTTTATCAATATAGGTCACTTTATTAGAGTCCACAGAAAAGCCCGCACCGGGGTCATTGAGAGAATTCAATACAATAGCATCCAGATTCTTGGACTTAATTTTTTGGATAGCATGGCTTGTTTCATCCTCTGTCTCTAAAGCAAATCCTACCAAAAATTGTTTTTGTTTTAGTTTGCCCATCTCAGACAAAACATCCCGGGTTTTTTCCAACTCAATGGATTGTATTGTGACTTCTTTTTTAATCTTCTGATTGCCTACATATCGGGGTTTAAAATCCGCTACTGCAGCAGCGGCAATGGCAATGTCTGCCTGAGTGAAATGCTCCAATGCAAGCTGATGCATCTCTTCGGCGGTTGATATGTTGTGGCGGTCAATGTCTGGAGAGGCTTCAAGTGCACAAGGGCCTGAAATGAGTGTCACATGAGCCCCCAGTTGGCGGGCCTCCTCTGCAAGAGCAAATCCCATTTTGCCGCTGGAATGGTTGCCGATAAAACGAACAGGATCAATAGGCTCGTAGGTAGGTCCAGCAGTAATCAATACTTTTTTACCATAAAGCGGTAGTACTGATTTTAAATCTTCAGTGATATGATCAATAATTTCCTCCGGTTCCAACATTCTGCCCTTACCGTGTAAACCACTGGCCAAGAATCCTTCACCCACGGGCAAGACCTTTTTCCCAATTCGATTTAATTCCTCAATGTTGTGCTGATTTGCCGGATGTGCATACATGTCTAAATCCATGGCAGGAGCAATATAAACCGGACAGGTACAAGACAAATAAGTGGCAATAAGTAAGTTATTGCATTTGGCGTGAACCATTGCAGAGAGGGTATTGGATGTTGCAGGAGCAATCAGAAACAAATCTGCCCACTTACCCAATTCCACATGATCGTTCCACACGGGATTGTCATGCAATTGCTCCGTAAAAGTGGAGTATACCGGATGATTGGAAAGGGTAGAGAGTGTTAATGGAGTAACAAAATCCTTTGCTGCGGGCGTCATGACAATTTTGACATCTGCACCTTGGGACTTTAACAATCTAACAATAAGTGGTGTTTTGTAAGCGGCTATACCACCGGAAATGCCCAGGAGGATTTTTTTTCCGCTCAGAACGCTCATGATTTATGCGTTGTTGTCTTCCGTGTTTCTGTGGTAAATTTTCTCATTCAACCACTCCTCAATAGCAATTGCATGTGGCTTAGGCAAACGCTCGTAGAATTTCGAAACCTCAATTTGCTCTTTGTTTTCGAAAATTTCTTCCAGGCTGTCGTTGTGAGTAGCAAACTCATCCAGCTTTTCGTGCAACTCCTTTCTAATGTCCAAATTGATTTGATTGGACCGCTTGGCAATGATGGACAAAGCCTCATAAATATTTTCTGTGGGAGACTCTATGTTATCTCTATTGTATGTAGAAGTAGAGGCAGGGGCATTGGAATTTCTGTATTTTGTCATGACTTATTCAGAATTTAGTTGGCAAAGGTATTAATTTCTTTTTCTACAGTCTTCATTTTTTTGGTAAGGTCTTCCTCAAACAGTGTTTCTGGATAATATCGAACAATATTGTTGTGGAGTTGTTTTAGATCAAGCAACCGTTGAAATTTTTTGGATTGAATGCTGTTGATGGCAATTTCGTAAGATGCCAAAAACTTGTAATACAGGGCTTCTTCCCTGAATTTAGAACCGACAAAGTCCGCCACAAAATTATCCAAAGATTTAATTGCGGCCCTGAAGTCATAGGTGGTGTAATATTGTTTGGCAACTTCAAATTCTTTCTTTTCAATTTTAATCTGTAATTCACTAATGAGCTGATTGCATTCATCTGTGAACTTTGATCTGGGATAATTATTCATAAAAATCTGAAGTTTTTCAATGGCCGTATTGGTCTCCTCCTGATCCAAACTGTAGGTGGGAGACATCATGTAATGGGATTTTGCGGCAAAGAAACTGGCTTCTTCCAGCTTTTGAGATTTGGGAAATGATTTGATAAAACTTTCAAATTGATAGGAGGCCAAATAATAGTTTTTGGTTTGAAAATAAGAGTCTGCAAAAAAGTATACCAATCTTTCTGCCTGAGGCTTTCCACGGTAGAGGGGCACCAATTGCTCCAAAAGGCGATTGGCCCTTCTGTATTCACCGTTGTTGTAATATTCTTCAGCCGCTTTATACTTTAGGTTATTGTCATCGTTATTGAGTATTTTTTGATACTCGTTACATGATGTAAGAAAAAAAGAAATCAGCGTTACAATAAAGAATGGATTATACTTTCTAGACATGGCGCGAAATTAATAAATTATTTACAGTTTTGATCAATTATTCAAAACGATAAAGCACTGAAATTCATTTAGGATTGAGGGGTTTGAATGGGCATACCCTTTTTTAACTCCTCTTTCAGTTGAAGGGTCAACTCTTTGGACGCAGGAACCAGAGGAAGTCTTAAATTATTTTCACACAGACCTAAAGTCTCCATCAAAACTTTTATTCCTGTGGGATTTCCCTCAAAATATATCATTCTTATTAAGTCCAATAATTGATATTGGATTGAATAGGCTTCGTCAACATTTCCTTTAAGCCCCTCTTGAATGATTTTTGAATATTGTTCTGGCATGGCATTACCAATTACTGAAATCACCCCTTTGGCACCTGCCAAGATCATGGGCAGGGACATCTCATCATCACCAGATAAAATGGAGAAATCGGGAGGGCATAGTTTCATCAAGGTTTGGGCTTGTTGAAAGTCTCCGGAAGCTTCTTTTAGCGCAACAATATTGTCGAAATCTTCAGCCAAGCCTAAAACCGTCTCAGGGGCTATATTTACGCCGGTTCTGGAGGGTACATTATAAAGGATTATAGGAAGACTGGAATGATTTGCTATGGTTTTAAAATGCTGATAAAGTCCTTCTTGATTGGGTTTGTTATAATAGGGCGATACTGAAAGAAGTGCAGTAAAAGACGACAAATTAAACCAATCAAACATGCCTAAAAGCTCTTGAGTATGGTTACCACCCAAGCCCAGCACTAAGGGCAATCGTCCGGCATTAACTTCAATGATTTTGTCTACCAGTGCAATCTTTTCTGCTTTGGTAAGTGTGGCCGTTTCTGCAGTGGTGCCCAATACCACCAAGTAATCAACCCCTCCGGCAATCAGGTGATTTACGATTACCGGAATGGCATCAAAATCAATACTACCATCTCCATTAAATGGGGTAATCATTGCAACGCCATGTCCCTGAATTTCTCTCATTTTTTATTCGTGAAAAATATTTCTAAGTATTTAATGCACTCACTGATAAAAACGTCAATGTTTTGAGCATCAACTTCGATAATTAAATCATTTAATGCATGATCAACACTCCTAAAACCAACACTCAATTTTTTATTAGACTTTGCACTTAAATATTTTAGGTTAATGTCATCTTGATCATAAAAATTTATCAAAACATCAGAATTCTCACTGCAAAAGTCAACTAATACTCCATTTAATACTCCCCAGCCTGAAATGTTTTTGGGAGTACAACTGCTAGCGTAATTGGCTTCACTGATTTGATTTGGGGATTGGAAAAAAGTCAATACCCTCACATTTTTTCTTGGAATATCAAAATGGCTTCCTATCCTCTTAAAATGCTCTTTGTCAATTCCAAGTCTGTGGTCAAGAATGACAGATATGATATTTAATTTTTTTGAACTTTCTTTTTTGTGAACCACAGAATTCTGTTTGATCGTCTTCCTGTAGATACGACTTAAAATCGCCCGTCTTAACCAATTAATCATTACCAAAATTAAATATTAACCCAATTCAAGAATTAAAAATTTTTTTATATCAATTTATAGTGTAAAATGTTATAAATCAAACAAACCACTAAATCAAACCTTAATCATGTTAAAGAAAGTAGATTCATCAATGATTGGGATTCCTAATTTTTCAGCTTTATTTTTTTTACTGGGCCCCATCCCCTCTCCCGCGACCAAATAATTTGTTTTGGCAGAAATGGAACCCACTACGGTTCCTCCCATGGATTCAATTATTTCCTTTAAATTCTCTCTGGAAATGGTTTGAAACACCCCCGAAATGACAAATTTTTGATCCTCCAACACATTGTTTACTGTCCCCTGTTGTTCATCGGATTCAAAGGCTACACCTTGCTGTCTCAATCGTTCAATGAGCAAAATATTTCTTTCGTCTTTGAAAAAATCCAACAAACTATCAGCGATTCGATCCCCAATCTCGTCTACTTCAATCAATTCTTCACGACTGGCCTCTCTGATTAGGTCAATTGAAGAAAAAGCCTTCACCAACTTTTTGGCAACCGTTTTCCCCACATATCTGATTCCCAAACCAAAAAGGACTTTCGCAAAGGGTTTATTCTTAGAGGCCTCAATGCCTTGTAGCAAATTATCTACCGATTTGTCGGCCATCCGTTCCAAGGGCAGTAACTCATTCCTGTTCAAATGGTACAAATCGGCAATATTGGAGATCAAATGATTCTCATAAAGCAAAGTCACTGTTTCGTTGCCCAAGCCATCAATATCCATAGCCTTTCGTGAGATGAAATGCTGAATTTTACCCACAATTTGTGTGGGACACCCGTATTGATTCTTACAATAATGTTGGGCTTCCCCCTCTTCTTTCACCAACTCGGATTGACACTCAGGACATTGGGTGATAAAAATTATTTCTGCGGATTGAGGCGGACGATTTTCTTGATCGACACCTACAATCTTAGGGATGATTTCTCCTCCTTTTTCGACATAAACGAAGTCTCCAATTCTGAGGGCCAACTTTTCAATTTGATCAGCATTGTGCAGTGAGGCTCTTTTGACGGTAGTTCCGGACAAGAGTACCGGACTCAAATTGGCTACAGGTGTAATGGCACCGGTTCGACCAACTTGATAGCTCACAGACTCCAGTTGAGTCAAAGCCTGCTCTGCCTGAAACTTGTAAGCGATGGCCCAACGTGGAGATTTGGCAGTATAGCCCAAGCGATGCTGTTGGTCAAAACTATTGATCTTGATGACCACACCATCTATTTCGTAGGACAAGTCCAACCTATTTTGATCCCAGTGATCCAAATAACGAAAGAC
>JAAZUX010000028.1 GCA_018623955.1 Flavobacteriaceae bacterium
GCAAGCGCCCGCCCAAAGCATTTATGTTTACTATATTTAAAGGTGTTAGTTCTGAAAAATGAACCGCAATGGCTGCAGCAACGGCTCCGGTTCCACAAGCCAAGGTTTCGTCCTCTACTCCTCTTTCGTAGGTTCTGATGTTGAATTCGTTTTCATTTACTTTTTCAACAAAATTGGCATTAGATCCGGCCTCGAAATAGGGAGCGCCATATCGAATGGCCGCCCCTTGAACTTTTACATCCACGGCCGATACCTCATCAACAAATTCAATGTGGTGAGGGGAACCTGTATCCATAAATATGGCCATATCCCTTTTTTCAATTTTCAGTACATCTCCCATCTCAATACAAATCAGATCATCAGGGGTAATTGATCCTTTGTGAATTCCATCGGAAGTCTCAAACGTTCCTTGATTGCTGACGATTTTATGTTTTTTGGCATAGGCAAACACACACCTGCTGCCATTACCACACAGGCTGCTGGGATGACCATTGGCATTGAAATACAGCATTTTAAAATCTGAACGTGAGGAATCTCTCAGTAAGATCAATCCATCAGCACCGATTCCAAAATGACGATCACAGAGTTTTTGGATCAGACTGTGGTCCTGGTCGGGGAAACTATCTTCACGATCATCGAGAATGATAAAATCGTTGCCGGCGCCTTGGTATTTTTCAAATCGAAAATTCATGCTTCAAATTTAGGGAAAATTTAACCGCCATTGAATCTGTTAAATAGTCGTTAAATGAAAGATCAGTAAAGAATAGAATTTATAATTTTGTTTTAAAGAATAAAAAATGAAAATGAAATCTACATTAAAAACGCTAATGGTTGCTGCCGTAAGTGCTTTGGTCACTTTAGCCGCTCATGATTATTTCTCTCAGGAGAAAATTGAAATTGTAGAAAATGAAAAGCCTAGCTTAATTCCCACCACCTACAGTTTCAACACCAACAGCATGGCTGCCGAAATGACCGATTTTACGCGAGCAGCAGAGAAAACGGTAAATGCTGTGGTTCATGTAAAAAATACCAGCATTCAAAAAGGTAACGTTTCCGGTTGGTTGAGAAATTTTTATGGAGACAATTATGACGAAAAGAGAATCGGCACGGGATCGGGTGTGATCGTCTCCCCCGATGGATTGATCATTACCAATTATCATGTGATAGAGGATGCTACAGAAATCGAGGTCACTTCCAACAAAAATAAAACCTACACGGCAGAAGTTATTGGATCTGACCCCAGTACTGATTTGGCCGTCCTAAAAATAAAAACCAATGAGTCATTGCCCTTTATTCCTTTTGGAGACTCGGAGGTGGCTCGTATAGGAGAATGGGTATTGGCTGTAGGAAATCCCTTCAACCTCAATTCTACGGTAACGGCCGGGATCATCAGTGCCAAGTCCAGAGACCTCAATGACAGGGACAGCAAAAATCAATCCTTTATACAGACCGATGCGGCTGTGAACATGGGAAACAGCGGAGGTGCACTGGTCAACACAGACGGTGAATTGATCGGAATCAATACAGCCATATCTTCCATCACCGGAGGTTTTGTTGGATACTCTTTTGCCGTACCCAGTAATATTGTCAGAAAAGTATTTGAAGATTTGATCGAATACGGAAATGTACAAAAAGGCCTACTGGGCGTTTCCGGTAGTGCACTCAATGCCGAATTGGCTGAAAAATTTGATGTAAAAGAAACACAAGGATTTTTGATTGGCGAAGTGATCGAAGGCATGGGCGCTTCCGAAGCCGGTTTGCAAAGCGGAGACATCATCAAAAAGGTTGACGATGTCAAAATCAATACCTTTTCTGATCTGACAGGTTATCTCTCTACCAAAAGACCCGGGGAAAAAGTTGAGGTGAGTTACAGCAGAGACAACACCAAAAACAAAATCACCGTAACCCTTAAAAAAACCAATACCACCGAATTTTTAGGGATGTATCTCACCAACATCAATTCAGAACAAAAGGAATACTTCGATTTAGATCATGGGGTGATCATAAAGGAATTGATGAATCGCCGTCTCTATCGCTACGGGATTGATGATGGCTTTATTCTACTAGAGATCAACAACAAAAAAATCAAAGATGTAGCCGATGTTGATGCCGTTGATTTTAATAACCTTTCCAGTATCTTATTCTTAAAGCCCAATGGAGAAAAAGAAAGGATCATTTTTGAATAACATATCAACCTAACCCTCCTCTAAGAGCTGTCCAAAAGACAGCTCTTTTTTATTCCCAATAATTGGTTAAATAAATGAGTACCTATACATTTTGACATACTTTTGCTTTTTATTGGTTAGAAATAGGTACTGATTTACGTAATATAATGAAGTTGATGGGACTGTGGAATTCAAAAACTACTGGGATGTATACTCATCATATGTCAAAGATCTCTAGCAAAGAACAAAAAACAAAGCCTTAAAAAGTCCCTAAAAGTTTTGGTAGCTTTTTTATTTATAAAATCTTTGCATTCCATGCAGATAGAAATCATTACCCTTTTTCCGGAATTACTCAGCAGTCCATTTGAGGCCTCCATCCTAAAACGCGCCATTGAAGCCCAAAAGGTAGTGGTCAATTTCCATATGCTTAGGGATTACGCGGATAACAAACAAAAACAAGTAGACGATTACCCTTTTGGAGGTGGAGCAGGAATGGTCATGAAAATTGAACCGATTGACAATTGTATCAGCCAACTCAAAAAAGAAAGGGCCTATGACGAAATCATTTACCTTAGCCCCGATGGTGAACAACTCAGTCAAGGCATATCCAATACGCTATCCACTAAAGAAAACATCATCATCCTGTGTGGACATTATAAAGGGGTAGATCAACGGGTGAGAGACCATTTGATCACCCGAGAAATTTCGATTGGTGATTTTGTCCTCTCGGGAGGGGAATTGGCAGCCGCGGTATTGTGTGACAGCATCATTCGACTGATTCCAGGTGTTTTGGGAGACGAGTCCTCTGCCCTCACCGACAGTTATCAAGACGGCCTATTGGCCCCACCCATCTATACCCGACCGGCCAACTACAAAGGTTGGGAAGTTCCTAAAATACTTACCTCAGGAAACACCCCTGAGATAGAAAAATGGAGAGAAAACCAAGCCCTGGAAAAAACAAAAAAAATAAGACCCGACTTGATCGACGATCCCGATTGATATTTTTATCGGTTAAACAATAGATGGAAGTTGTTTAAATCAAAAATAGTCTTAAATTTGCACCCGTTAATCAGATATCAACCTCCAGTTCGAGTTGATCAATAGCAATCCAATGGAAGCACTTGTTAATTTTGTTCAAAAAGAATTCATCCAGAAAAAAGACTTTCCAGCATTTTCTGCTGGGGACACCATCACCGTCTATTATGAAATTCGTGAAGGAGATAAAGTAAGGACCCAGTTCTTTAGAGGGGTGGTCATCCAAATCAAGGGTCAAGGTCTTTCCAAGTCATTTACCATTCGTAAAATGTCGGGAACGGTTGGGGTAGAAAGAATCTTTCCACTCAATTTGCCTACCATTCAAAAAATTGAAATCAACAAAAAAGGAAAAGTCAGACGCTCAAGGATTTATTACTTCAAACAATTGAGAGGTAAAAAAGCCCGAATCAAAGAGCAATAGAATAATCAAACCGCTTTAGAGCGGTTTTTTTGTATGACAAAATCACGAAACAGTAGTCATACTATGCTGATCCTTCATTATATTTGTCCAACCTTAATTGAAATTTAAATGTCAAAAATTGTTGTCGAACACCCGGTCGTAGAGATCGATGGTGACGAAATGACCAGAATCATTTGGAAATTTATCAAAGAACAATTAATCCTTCCCTACTTAGATGTCGAACTTCTTTACTATGACCTTGGTATGGAGTCAAGAGATGCTACAGAGGATCAGATTACGATCGATGCTGCAGAAGCCATCAAAAAACACAAAGTAGGAATCAAATGTGCCACCATTACACCCGATGAAGATCGTGTGGAAGAATTTGGACTCAAAAAAATGTACCGCTCTCCCAACGGAACCATCAGAAACATTGTGGGTGGAACCGTATTCAGAGAACCCATCATCATGAAAAATGTACCGCGTTACGTACAAGGTTGGACCAAACCTATTTGTATAGGAAGGCACGCTTTTGGTGATCAGTATAAAGCCACAGATGCCATCATTACAGGAAAGGGAAAACTCACCATGACCTTTACTCCAGAGGATGGAAGTGAAGCCACCACTTGGGAGGTTTATGACTTTCAAGAAAACGGGGTCGCCATGAGTATGTATAACATTGAATCCTCCATTTTTGGATTTGCGAGATCTTGTATGAACAGGGCTCTTGACAAAGGTTGGCCACTTTACCTATCGACCAAAAACACCATCATGAAAGCTTATGACGGGCGATTCAAAGATATTTTTCAAGAAGTTTTTGACAATGAATTCAAAGATAAATTTGAAGCCGAAGGCATCACCTATGAGCACCGTTTGATCGATGACATGGTGGCTGCTGCCATGAAATGGAACGGAGGCTTTGTTTGGGCCTGTAAAAATTATGATGGAGACGTACAGTCCGATACGGTCGCACAAGGTTTTGGCTCTTTGGGACTGATGACCTCTACCCTGGTCACCCCCGACGGGGAAATCATGGAAGCCGAAGCGGCACACGGAACCGTTACGCGTCACTACCGACAACACCAAATGGGAAAAGAAACCTCAACCAACCCCATAGCTTCCATTTTTGCATGGACAAGAGGATTGGCACACAGAGGAAAACTGGACAACAACCAACCGCTGATCGACTTTTGTCAGACCCTAGAGGCCGTTTGTATCGAGACCATTGAAAGTGGAAAAATGACCAAGGATTTGGCCTTGCTCATTCACAAAGAAAATCTAAATGATTCTCATTACTTGACCACCCAAAAGTTTCTCGATGCCTTAAAAGATAACCTAGACGCCAAACTGGGATAAACGCCAAACTTGCTGGTAACTAAAGATTGATGGATTCGTTGTAAAAGTTTCTATAACGTATTGCGTATAACTTTAGCCTAGCCATCATTCGGGTAATCCCCATGTATCCGAAGATTTTTTTTAATGATCGAAAAATGATTTTTTTAGTTTAATAATGTTTTGATAACACTAAGTTAACAATTAATTTACATTGGTAATCCACATTTTAAAACTTTAACATTTTAGTTTTGATCTATGAAGTTTGAAAAAATAACAGAAAAAGACTCCCACTACGATTCACTGGAAACAAAATCGACCCAAGAGCTTTTGTCAGGAATTCATCGAGAAGATAAAGTCGCAGTATCGGCTGTGGGCGATGTTCTAGACAAAATCGAATCCCTAATCAATCATTTGGTACCAAAAATGAAAGAAGGTGGACGCTTGTTCTACATGGGTGCAGGGACAAGCGGCAGGCTGGGCGTATTAGATGCTTCGGAGTGTCCGCCTACCTTTGGAACCAATCCGGAAATGGTATCGGGCATCATCGCCGGAGGAATAGATGCTCTCCATCAATCCATTGAAAATGCCGAAGACGACCCCATACAGGGATGGAAAGATTTACAGCAACACCAACCCGATCAAAACGATTTTGTTATTGGGATTGCCGCATCAGGAACCACACCCTATGTGGTGGGAGCGCTTCAAAAATGTCAGGAAAATGGCATTGTTACCGGTTGCATTACTTGCAACCCCAAAAGCCCCATTACACAATTTGCTGATTTTCCCATCGAAGTTATCGTAGGACCGGAATTTGTAACAGGAAGCTCTCGAATGAAAGCCGGAACCGCCCAAAAATTAATTCTCAATATGATCACCACTTCGAGCATGATCCAATTGGGAAGGGTCAAAGGCAACAAAATGATTGACATTCAAATGACCAACGTCAAGCTCGTGGATCGGGCTGCGAGAATTCTTATGGAAGAATTGGATATTGATAAAGAAACAGCTGCTGCACTGCTCCACAAGCACAAAAGCATCAGAGCAGCCATAAAAAATCACACGTGAACAGTAAAAAATTAAAAAAAGGACTGCTCAAAATGGGAACCTTTATTGTGCTCTGTTTTGTTGCTCCAGTTTTGGTCTACCAAGCCTTTAAAAACCAAGGGCATCCTTTTTACTGGCCTGTGCTCGCACTGGGTATAGGTTTGTGTATCACTGCAATTATTTACGGTTTTTGGGCCATCAAAATTTTACTCAATGGTCTTCTAGGGGATAAAAAAACTAAGCCCTTTTAAAAATTGTATCACTCGGGGGAGTAAACTATATTTGCTGTGATTTACAATATATGATTCAAATAAAATTCCCGGACGCCTCGGTAAGAAGCTTTGAAACCGGAACTACCGTTCTCGAAATAGCCAAAAATATCAGTGAAGGATTGGCCCGTAATGTTCTGTCTGCAAAGTTTAATGAGCAAACCGTTGAGGCATCCACTCCTTTGTTTGAAGATGGACAGATCCAATTGTTTACTTGGAATGACGATCAAGGGAAAAACGCCTTTTGGCATTCTTCTGCACATGTATTGGCACAAGCCATTCTTGCCCTATACCCCAAAGCCAAACTCACCATCGGACCTGCCATCGAAAATGGATTTTATTACGATGTGGATTTCGGAGATCACTCCATCACCGAAAAAGAACTCAAAGACATTGAAAAAAAATTTCTGGATTTTGCCCGACAAAAGTTTGAATTCAAAATGAGATCTGCCTCCAAACAAGAGGCACTTGATTTTTATCATAAAGACGAAAATCCTTACAAAATTGAACTCATCGAAAATTTGGAAGACGGTACCATTACCTTTTGTGACCATGCCGATTTTACGGACTTGTGTCGTGGAGGTCACATCCCCCACACGGGTTTTATCAAGGCCATAAAGCTTTTGAATGTTGCAGGGGCCTACTGGAGAGGGGATGAAAACAACAAACAACTGACCCGAGTCTATGGTATTTCTTTTCCCAAACAAAAAGAATTGACCGAATACCTTGAACTGCTGGAAGAAGCCAAAAAACGCGACCACAGAAAACTGGGAAAAGAACTGGAGTTGTTCACTTTTTCACAAAAAGTTGGGCAGGGCTTACCCCTGTGGTTACCCAAAGGAGCTGCCCTGAGAGGACGGTTAGAGGATTTTCTAAAAGCCGCCCAAAAGAAAGCCGGATATGAACAAGTCATCTCCCCCCACATAGGGAACAAGGAACTTTACATGACCTCCGGGCACTACGAGAAATACGGGGAAGACAGTTTTCAACCTATTGAGACTCCTGCAGAAGGAGAAACCTTTTTACTCAAACCCATGAACTGTCCCCACCACTGCGAAATATACAACACCCGCCCCTGGAGTTATAAAGAATTACCCAAACGATATGCAGAGTTTGGAACCGTTTACCGTTATGAACAAAGTGGAGAGCTCCACGGGCTCACCAGAGTGAGAGGCTTTACACAAGACGATGCCCATATATTTTGTACCCCCGACCAGTTGGATCAAGAATTCAAAAATGTGATTGATCTGGTTTTATATGTTTTCGGATCTTTGGGCTTTGACAACTTTCAGGCACAGGTCTCCATACGAGACCCCAAAAAGCCGGAAAAATACATTGGAGATCCCAAAAATTGGGAGAAAGCCGAACAGGCAATTATTGACGCTGCTCAGCAAAAGAATTTGGATTTTGTAATCGAAGAAGGAGAAGCAGCCTTTTATGGTCCCAAACTCGATTTTATGGTCAAAGATGCTCTGGGAAGAAAATGGCAATTGGGAACCATTCAGGTGGATTACAATCTCCCGGAAAGGTTTGAACTTACCTATAAAGGGAGTGATAACGAGCTACACCGACCCATCATGATCCACCGTGCGCCCTTCGGAAGTTTGGAACGCTTTGTTGCTATTTTGTTGGAGCATACCGGAGGCAATTTTCCACTTTGGCTCTCCCCTACACAAGTGAACTTATTGAGTGTGAGTGAAAAACATGAAAAATACGCTCAAAAAGTTTTAAATTTCCTTGAAAATAACGAAATTCGCGCCTCCTTAGACAACAGAAATGAAACCATCGGGAAAAAGATCCGAGAGGCTGAACTGAGTAAAGTTCCATTTATGTTGATACTGGGAGAAAAAGAAGCAGAGATGGAAAACGTCTCCGTAAGAAAACACCGAAAAGGTGATGTGGGTGAAATGAGCTTGGAAAGCTTCGTCAAACTCATAAATGAAGAGATATCGGAAAGTATCTCTAAATTTGAAAATTAATTTAAATTATTTGAGTCATAGCAATACGAAGGAGAAGATCGAATAAACCTGCGAGGATCATTAAAGAAAATCCTCATAAAATCAACGAAAAAATTACTGCCAACGAAATCAGACTCGTTGGAGACAACGTTGAGGTAGGAGTTTACAGACTTCCCAAAGCCATTGCCTTGGCCGAAGAACTGGAGTTAGACC
>JAAZUX010000029.1 GCA_018623955.1 Flavobacteriaceae bacterium
AAAACATTTCCCAATACGACAAGGGATATTCGATGGGATTGGGAATACATGAAATGGGAACGGCCAGAATGGGACGCGACCCCAAAACCTCTGTTCTCAACAAGAACAACCAACTTCATGCAGTACCCAATGTTTATGTCACCGATGGTTCGGGAATGACCTCGGCCGGAAATCAAAATCCATCTTTGACCTATATGGCTTTGACTGCCAGAGCAGCTGATCATGCCGTCAAAGAACTTAAAAAAATGAATCTATAATAGACTATACTATGGACAGAAGAAAAGCTTTAAGAACAATAGGTTTTGGAACTACTGCCATTACGGTTACCCCTGCGGTGGTCGGGATGCTTCAAAGTTGCCAAAGTCAGACCACAACATATACCGCCACACTTTTTACTAAAGACCAGTTTGCTGTTCTTTCTCAAGTGATGGAATTGATCATTCCAAAAACGGACATACCCGGAGCGGTAGAATTAAAACTGCCCGAATTTTTGGACGGGTTTATGAGTGTCGTCTTTAACAAGCAAGCGCAACAAAAAGTGGTCGACGGTTTGGATCATTTTATTGCAGTGGCTCTTGAAGATTCGGGCAAAAGTAGTGCAGGGCGTTTGAATGCTGCCGATTGCGATGCCCAATTGGCCAAATACTTAAAAGCCGATCAGCAACAACAAAATGCTTGGAAACAAGAAATCAAAGACTACCAAAAAGCGGTTAAAGAAGACAGCACCCTTAATGCGCCGGCAACGGCAAAGGCCCATGCGTTTGCAATGCAACTTCGCTCCTTGACCATTAACGCTTTCAAAACCAACGAGTACATCGGCGAAAACGTATTGGTTTATGCTCCCATTCCCGGAGAACAAAAAGGATGTGTGGACTTGATGGAGGCTACCGGAGGAAAAGCTTGGTCACCCCTATAGCGTTCTGAAATACTCTGCCAAAGCTCGGGTTTCCTCCTGCGAAAGGTTTTGGTTGAGCATCATCACGTTGTTGTACTCTTTGAGTAAAGCGATGGCTGTCTCGTCTTTTGCTAACATCTCTGTAGGATTCAGTATCATGTTCATCACCCAAGCCGGACTTCTGCGGTCATAAATCCCTTTCATGGCAGGACCGATCAGTTTGCGGTCAGTCATATGGCAAGCAGTACATTTTTGCTTGAAAATACCCGCGCCCTCATCCGCCAATGCTTGATTGATCTCGGCTTCAAAGTTCATCGATTTGATCGGACCAATCCCCTGATTTTCCAGGTTGACAGCGGCTTTTTCAACTTCCTTTTTTTTAGCTTTTTTTTCAGTAGTGGTGCGCTTGTATTCAAAAGATTTCTTTTTTTCTTTTTTGGGGCCACAAGCAGTTACCAACGCCAAAACAAACAATAGGGCTAGGGATTTCTTCATGATTGGATTTTTTGTTTTTTGTGATTACGAACCAAAATTACTAAAGAAAGAATGATTAAAACCTCCCGTCTATGAATTTTTTAGCCGGTGGATACTTTGCCTTGGGTCTTGATGGGTTTTTTGGAAACCAAATAAACCCCCAGCATGATCACCAAACAAGCCACTGCTTTGACCCCATCCAACGCATCGTTTCCAGTATAAACGGCATAGCTAATGGCAATGATGGGTTGTGCATAGGCAAAAGCACCCACGGTTGATGCCTGTAAATTTCTCAGGGCATAGAGGTTTAGCAGATAGGTGGAAAAGGTCGTTCCCAAGACCACAAAAGCCACTCTCCAAAGCACATCGAGCGGCATGTTCGGCCAATCCACCTCATTGTATTCCCTCACCGTAACGGGAAAAGTCAATACAAAACCGATCAAAAATAACCACTTCATGATGGTAACGACATTGTACTTTTCCGATAAGGGTTTTACCACAATGATAAAGCCGGAAAAGAAAACAGAGTTGGTCATAAACAAGACATTTCCCATCAGTACATTGGGAGCATTACTGGTATTTTGGGTACCATAGAGAACCAGCATCAGAGCGCCGGCAAACCCCATGGTGATGCCCAAAAATTTTCGCATTCCAATTTTTTCACCCAAAAAAAGATAGGAGAGTAGGAGTATGATGATGGGGTTGGTAGTAGCAAATATCCCGCTGTTTACTGGGGTAGAGAGTTCCTGAGGCATAAAATTATTTTTTTTGGGTTTTTTTAATTAATGGCAATGGTCTGGTACGGCACACGTCATAGACGTGCGCCAGCGGGGGAGTTTATATTCCTTATATCCCCAAAAAAATCCTTTAAAAAAAATTCAGCGACTCATGGCAGTAGAACAGATTTGGGGAAATAAATATAAACCTTTTAGGTAATAAACAGGACTTTTTTTGATCTTAATATATTGTTATTCAGTTACTTACTATATTTATAAATAAAGACTTTAAGCGATAAGGCGGGATTGGGCCTTGCTCCGGGGTCTAAGTCTTTGGGATACCGGCCTTTTCACTTTTGCCCGGAATTTTCTTATTGGTATACCGAGGGTTTTACTGGTAGAGTCTTACCCAATCGACTGTCATGCTGATCGGAAGTTCCTCCGGACGAGTGATCATTCCGGGCCATTGGTGTTCCATTTGTTGGTCGATCAGTAGATAAAATGGCTGGTCAAACGGCCATTGAAAGGTTCCTGCTCCGGGGATCTTGGGATACTCATAGGACTTCTCCCCATTAACGGCATAGACCAACTTATCGGGATACCAACTCACACTGTAGGTATTGTAGGCCGTGGTATCGATCTTGGCAGTTGAATATTTTTTGGGTTTATCCTGATTGAGTGTGATGGTGTAATGGTTGTGAGTGGTTTGATAGGCAAAGTCATCATGATTTAGTTTTTCCATGATGTCCATCTCTCCGTTGTGTTGATCGGGGTAGATCTCCTTTTCGGACAACATCCATATGGCGGGCCACATACCATAGGCCTGATCGAGTTTTGCTCTGATCTCAATTCGGCCGTATTGAAACGCAAATTTTTCCCAGGAGTAGATCCCTCCGGTCAGGTAAGGGCGTGGATCTCCCGTGAGAGAGTCGGGGTTGATGATGCCCTTGAGGTGGATATTGCTTTCATCAAATGTTACTACCCGCGGGTCTGTGGCCGTGATGTACCTAAAGCAGTTTTTTACCGCTTTCCATTCCTCTACCGGGACTTTCCATTTTGGGGATTCAAAAAGTCCAATACGTCTCCAAGTATTGGTGTCCAAAACACCTTTGTTAAAATCGTCTTCCCATACCAATTGCCATTTTGTGGCCTCATTGCGCCGTTCTTCTTTTTGGATATACATATAACCCTGGCTGATCTTATAGGGCTTTTGGTCACAGGAAACAACCAAAACCAATAGGGTGATCATCAGGAGCAATAAGGATGGCTTTTTGGGTTTCATTTTATTATTTTTTATATTAAAAACACCGTTCAATTGCTTTTCTTTTCTTCAATTTAGTAAATTCTTTAGATAAGCTTTTATTGGGTGTTGGCTTTAATGGCCTCACAAATGTTTATATGATTTGGTTTCCAAAACTTGTGCGAAAATTAAACCGGGAGGGAAAATGAAAGTAAGATTTTTTTAAAAATTTCATGATGGGGTACGTATTTTTCTGAGGCAGAATTTATCAATAAGTAGATCAGGACAATTGCCGGATCAATCCCTCCTGAGCAGAGGAGGCCACCAACAAACCTTCGCGGTCAAAGATGGAGCCTCGGGAAAACCCGCGGGAGTTGGAAGCACTGGGGCTGTCCATGGCATAGAGCAACCATTGGTCTAGAGAAAAGGGCCGATGGAACCACAAGGCATGGTCAAGGCTGGTGTAAAAGGTTGGGCCTTGACTGAGTTCTTTTTTATGGGGCAGGGTGGCCGTTCGCAACAGGCCATAGTCAGAGATATAGGCCAACAACTGGTGCTGAAGCGGCATTTCGAAGGGGGTGGCCTCTTTGGAACGAAACCAATAATTGCTCTCTGCCGAAGCGTTGACATCATCTCTCAAACTAAGCTTTTCTACCGGTCGAAATTCTATCACCTCAGGTTTGATCTTTTTAAATCGTTCGAATACTTCGGGGTCTGTTTTTTGCATTTCCAACTGCTCCAGATCACTCAACAGTTTTTCGGGGGGAATATAATTGGGCATGGAATTTTGGTGGTCAACCCCTTGTTGAAGCAATTGAAAAGAAGCGGACATATTAAAGATGGCCCGTCCTTCCTGAAAGGCCACCACCCGCCGGGTGGTAAAACTTTTCCCGTCTCTGATGATGTCCACCTCATAGGTGATGGGCAATTCCAAATTACCTCCGAGAATAAAATATCCGTGGAGCGAGTGGGCAAAGCGATCGTCGGGAACGGTCTGGTAAGCCGCATTGAGTGACTGTGCCAACACCTGTCCCCCAAATACCCGTCCCCAGGAGGTCTGGAAGTTTTGGCCTTCAAAGGTGTTTTCACCTGTTTTCTCCAAAGTGATTAGGTCGATCAATTCCTGAATGTGCTTCATTCTCTATTTTTATTTATAAAGTTGGGGTAAGTTAGGGCAAAATTAATAATCCCCTCCCGCATTACTGTTTTGAACAGACAAATTCCATTCTCGGTAAAGGCCTTGTAAAGCCTCTAATTTTTTGGGTTGTGCGCTTGACAGATCGTTTTCTTCTCCGGTGTCTTGTCCCAAGTCATAAAGTTGTGATCCTCCGTCAGAAATACCATACAACTTGTGGTCGTTGTCGATCAAAGCAAATTGTTTGTTGAATTGAAAGGCCAGGGGTTTTGTTCTTTGTCGCTTTTTTTTGTTCCAGTAGGGGGTCAGGTTTTCTCCGTCATAGGGTCTTTGGTATTTTTCCGGATCAATCCCCAAAATATGAGCAATGGTAGGAAAGTAATCGGAGGTAAAGCAGGGAGCGTCCACCCGGGTTCCGGAGGGGATCTTGGCAGGCCATTCCACGATGCCGGGAACCCTGATCCCTCCCTCATGCAAACTTCTTTTTCTTCCCCGCAGGCCGTTGGTGATCCCTTGAGCCCTGCCGTGGGGGATGTTTTTGTCTCTTACTTCTTTTGATGTTTCAGGGCCATTATCGGAGGTATAAAAGATCAAAGTATTGTCGGCCACTCCAAGGCTTTTGAGTTGGTTCCTCAAACGCCCCACCTGTTGGTCCAAGGCAGAGATCACACCGTAATAGTGTTGTTGGTCTTCGCTGAGCTCCGCATAAAGAGATCTGTATTGCTCTCCCGTCAATACGGGTAAATGGGGCGCATGAAACCAAATGATGGACAAAAAGGCTTGGTTTTGGGCCACAGATTCTTCGATAAAAGGGATCACCCGATCCATGATGACCCGAGAATCGTCCCCTTCGAGATTTTCGGTTACCCTTTGGCCCGGACCTGTCCAGTAGTAAGTACCAAAAGGCCCTCCTTCTAGGAGTGTTGCTTTAACATCCTCGGCCGATTGGGGTGGGGTGATCATGGGATCCCAAGTCGGAACTTTGGATTCGGTGACAAAACTCACGTCAAAACCGTGGTCCCAAGGCGGGGCGTAGTGAATGTCGTTTTGTTTTTTGCCGCCGCGATTGGCATCGGGAATGTCTCGGGTAAGGGTGCCCAAATGCCATTTGCCAAAATGCCCGGTGCGGTAGCCTTTTTCTTTGACCATCTCGGCCAGGGTGATCTCCTGGGCCTTTACATGGCCGCAATTGGCGCTGCAAATGCCCATACGAGCCGGATGTCTCCCGGTCATGACACTGGCGCGGGTGGGAGAACAAACCGAACCTGCGGAATAGAAACGTGTAAAAACAGCACCGTTTTGGGCCATCGCATCGAGGTGGGGGGTTTTCAGGTGAGGGTGGCCGTTGTAACCCACATCGCCCCATCCTTGATCATCGGCCATGATCAAAATGATATTGGGGGGGTGGTCTCGCTGACAAGCCAGCGTTAAAATGGAAATAAAAAAGATACTCAAAACAGCTCTCATCTGACTTATAAATTTTATAAAAAAACCCTTTTAACTGAACAGAAAAAAGGGTTGTATTTTTATTTTTTACAGGGATTTAACGGTTGACATAGCTATCGATAAACTGCTTGTCTAAGGCATCGGAGTCACCGTATTTTTCGCGCATTTCGTCATATCTTTTGTGCATCATTTGCTGGATCTCTGCATGGGCAGGGTCGTTGTAAATGTTGTTCATTTCGGCAGGGTCTTTTTCCAAATCGTACATTTCCCAAACATCGATATCGTAATAGAAATGCATGAGTTTGTAGCGATCGGTCCGGACTCCGTTGTGTCTTTTGACCATATGAACCGAAGGGTATTCATAATAGGTATAATAAATGGCATCGCGCCATTCGCTGTTTTCCTTACTGACAACTTTTCTAAAAGATTCTCCCTGCATTTCTCCGGGTATGGGTACTCCGGCATAGTCCAAAAAGGTGGGGGCAAAATCAAGGTTTTGGATCATCTGATCGATTTGTGTACCGGGCTTGATCTCTTTGGGGTAACGCATCAAAAGTGGAGTTCTTAGGGATTCTTCATACATGAATCTTTTGTCAAACCAACCGTGTTCTCCCAAATAGAATCCTTGGTCGGAAGTATAAACAACAATGGTGTTTTCTGCCAGACCGTTTTCATCGAGGTAGTCGAGTACTTCCCCCACACCATCGTCAACGGATTGTATGGTTCTGAGGTAGTCTTTCAGGTAGCGGTTGAATTTCCATAAGGCCAATTCTTTACCCTCTAATTTTGCCGCTTTCATGGCATCGTTTTTGGGTGTATAGGCATTGAGCCAGGCCTCACGCTGTTCGGGAGTAAAACGTTCGAGTTCTTTGTTGAATCGGGTCTCTCTGCCGTAGGGATCAACGAGAAATTTAAAGTCGTGTCCCCAGCGACCGTGTCCACCATTGCCATGGGCCGCGGCAATTTGCTCTTCGGTAGCGGCGATTAGCATCTCTTGTGCAGCTGCGGCAGGACGGCCTTCATAGTCGTCGAAGAAATTGTCGGGAAAATCAAAGGTCTTGTCGTCAAAAAGGGTCAAATACTTTTCCTCAGACTGCCAGTTTCTGTGGGGTGCTTTTTGGTGGTACAACAACAGAAAAGGCTTGGTTTTATCTCTTTTGTTTTTGAGCCAATCCAAACTCAAACGGGTGGTGATGGAGGTCACATAGCCCTGTATGCGTTCTTTGACGCCATTGATGATAAAATCGGGATTGTAGTAATGTCCTTGTCCGGGTAGTACGGCAGAATAGTCAAAACCTTGTGGCAATCCCCTGAGGTGGATTTTACCCACCATAGCGGTTTGGTAGCCGGCGGCTTGCAGGTCTTTGGCGAAATTGGGTTGCTCCCAATTGAAGTCTTGGATGTTGTCCACCTTTCCATTGACAAAACTGTGCTTTCCGGTGAGCATCACCGCCCTACTGGGAGCACATATGGAGTTGGTCACAAAACCTTTATTAAACAGGGCGCCCTCCTGGGCAATTCGGTCAATGTTGGGCGTGTTGTTCAGATCATGTCCGTAGGCACTTACGGCTTGAAAAGCGTGATCATCGGACATGATAAAAACGATATTTGGTGGCTGTGGTTTTTCTTGCTCACAAGAAAAAAGAAGTGGCAAAAGAAAAACGAAAAGAATCAATTTTTTCATTGGATTTGATTTATTTAATGACATACAAATTATAAAAATTTCAATTAATCGAGGGGGTTAATTTGTTATAGATAAAATCTTACATTTAATTTCCAAAAATTAAGGATCAAAAGATGACCAAAACAATCAAATGGGGGATCGCAGGTTTGGGCAATATTGCCCGAAAGTTTGCCGGGGATTTAAAGGGGGTTGCTCAAGCCGAGTTGGTCGGTGTGGCCTCCACCAACAGGGATCGTGCCCTGGCTTTTCAAAAGGAATTTAACGGACAAAAAGCCTATGATAATTATGAGGATTTATACCGTGATCCCGAGATAGAGGTCATCTATATTGCCAGTCTCAACCAGAACCACAAAGCCATGACCATGGCGGCACTGGAAGCGGGAAAAGGGGTTTTGTGCGAAAAACCCATGGGACTCAATACGGAAGAAATGCGGGCGATGATCGCATTGGCCCAAAAACAAAATTGTTTTTTGATGGAAGCCTTGTGGTCGCGTTTTAATCCTGCCATACAAAAAGCAAAACAATGGATCACAGCGGGGCAGATTGGTGATCCCAAGTTTCTGTATGCCGAGTTTTCTTTTTACCGTCTTAATATCAATTCCTCCCATCGTTTGATGGATCCTAAAAAAGGAGGAGGGGTTTTGCTGGACATAGGAGTCTATCCCTTGTTTCTGGCCTATTTCATTTTGGGTAAACCCAAAAATATAGTCGCACAATCCATCTCTGCAAATACGGGGGTGGATGTTCAGACCTCCATGATACTGCAATATGAAAATGCCCAAGCGGTGCTCTATTGTGGTATTGCCAACGAA
>JAAZUX010000234.1 GCA_018623955.1 Flavobacteriaceae bacterium
CCTTTCGATACTTGTTCAAAAAAAGCCAACCCATCCTAAAGGGGTTTGGATCAACCTCATCACTTTATTTTTTGGATTGATTCATGGTTTTGGTTTTGGACGATATTTTAAAATGATCGCTACAGAAGGAGAGGCCATCTTAGGTCTTTTGGAATTTGCCTTGGGGGTTGAATTTGCCCAGATCCTGATTGTGATATTTGTGCTTTTGATCAATTGGCTTGCCATTGGATTGTTAAAAATTCAAAATGAAAAATGGCAATGGGTGATTGCAGCCATGGTCTTGTCTCAGGCCATTTTGATGACATCGACTAACTGGCCATTTTAAGTTATCTTAGCGCTCATGTCTTCAGAAAAGCAAAAAAGATACGATCAGGCCTACATGAAAATGGCACAAACTTGGGGAGAACTTTCTCATTGCGAACGAAAAAAAGTGGGCGCGTTGATTGTCAAAGACCGAATGATCATTTCTGACGGATACAACGGTACCCCATCGGGTTTTGAAAATGAGTGTGAAGACGAAAATCATTACACCAAATGGTATGTGCTCCATGCCGAAGCCAATGCCATTTTGAAAGTAGCCGCTTCAACCCAATCTTGTGTGGGTGCGACCCTGTACATTACCCTCTCCCCTTGTAGAGAATGCAGCAAACTGATTCATCAAGCCGGGATCAAAAGAGTGGTTTACTCACTGGCATACAAAGACCGATCCGGCCTTGATTTTCTTGAAAAAGCGGGTGTAATTTTAACGCAATTGGATTGACCCTGAAACGCGAAACGAACCCATGAAAAAAAATTTAGTTCTTTTTGCCATCGTATTCCTTTCAATTTGCATAGGCTATTTACTGGGCAGTGAAAAAGAAATTTTGATGTCCAATCAGCAGGATTCTTGGAGTATGAATCGACTGGAGCGACTGCTGCAATACATCGATAATGATTATGTAGAAGAGATTGACACAGACAGTTTGGTTGGAGAAGTAATCGAAGACATTGTCAATCGATTGGATCCACACTCGGTCTATATCCCCGCACATCACAGACAAAGCATCGCCGAAAATATGCAAGGTAATTTTTACGGCATAGGGGTCAGTTTTTTGATGTTCAAAGACAGTGTAACCATTATCAGGGTCTTGGAAGGTGGACCCAGTGAAGCAGCAGGACTGCTGGCAGGTGATCGGATTTTGATCGCCGATAAAGATACCTTATTCCAGAAAAACTACTCCAGCGAAAAGATCATGCAAACCCTAAAAGGTAGGCCGGGAACTTCCGTTGATCTGACCATCTATCGCAAATCAGAAGACAAAATATTTCAATTGGAAATGAAAAGAGGAAAGGTCCCTTTGCCCAGTGTTGATTCCTATTATATGATGGAAAAGACTGTGGGTTACCTAAAAATCAATCGGTTTTCTCAAACCACTTATAATGAGTTTGACCTTGCTCTGGATGATTTGATTTCTCAGGGAATGAAAAAAATGATTTTGGACTTGAGAGATAATCCCGGGGGATACCTACATCCCGCAATACAAATCTCAAATGCCCTATTGCAAAAAGACCAAACCATAGTGATTACAAAAAGTAATATGGGGGAAGAAGAAAGATCATTGGCGGAGGGCAATGGTAACTTTCAAGAGGGAGACTTGATTGTTTTGGTCAATGGACAGTCGGCTTCTGCCAGTGAGATCGTTGCCGGTGCAGTTCAGGATAACGATAGGGGTTGGATCATTGGAAGGAGAACTTTTGGTAAAGGATTAGTACAGCAGCAAATGCCTCTGGGAGGAGGGGATGCCGTACGACTGACGATAGCCAAATATTTTACTCCTACCGGAAGATCAATTCAAAAACCCTACAACGGGGATAGAGAAGCCTATGACCAAGATCTCAGCAATCGTTATCACAATGGTGAAATGGCCGATGCGAAAAAAATTCCTGTTACCGACAGTTTGGCCTATAAAACTCCCAAGGGCAGAACCGTATTTGGAGGGGGAGGCATTACACCCGATTTTTACATTTCAAACAAAAATACAGAACAAGAGGAATGGAATTCCCTATTATTGAACTCCAACATGATGAATAATTTTGTCTTTGAAGAGTTGGACAAAAACAGGAAAAAATTCAATGACTTTGCTATGGTCGATATACTCGAGGGCCAATTCGAGGACTTGCTACCATGGCACGACTTGTTTGTAAAATACTGCGCCGATAAACAAGTTGAGGTTACGATAGAAGAATGGGAAACCCTCAGGGCGGTTAAAGCTTATTTAGGACTCCAACTTTTTGGAGAGAACACTTTTAACCAGATCAAAAATCAACATGACTTGTTCTTGGAGACTGCAATAAGCACCTTAGACAGTCTGTCCAAGTTCAACTAACGATTGAGTTTCTTAGAAATTTTTTTGGACAACATCAATAACAATAAAAGCAAAAAAGCACACAGGGCTGCCATTATTCCAATGACTGCTATGGAACTTTTCTCAGAAAGCGGATCCTCCCAATTGACTTGAGTCGCATTAAAAATTACCATACCAATGGACAGCGCCATCAAAATTTTTATGAAATTCTTCATCGTATAAAATTACTAAACTCCGGGATAATCTCGATGGGCTTATACTACTATTTTGCCTGCGTTGGTAGCGAAGAGTTTTACAGCTATGGCCAACAAGATGATTCCAAATACCTTGCGGATAATATTGATGCCTTGCTTGCCCAAAATCTTCTCTAATCTTGTGGATGATTTCAGGATGATGTA
>JAAZUX010000235.1 GCA_018623955.1 Flavobacteriaceae bacterium
ATATAGAGTACATGTATCAATATCTGCTCTACACCCACCAAAATAGTTTACTGACCCCAAAGCAAATACGCAACGGATGGTTAAAACACATAAAATCTGAAGAAGAAAATTATTTATGGGTCTCCAATCAAAAGGCTTTTGATCTGATGAAAGCGGGAGTTCTTCCTCCCAAAACAGGAAATCCAAAAATGAATGATAAGTTTGACATGATCGATGCCCAATTAACGACAGAGATTTTTGGCTTGTTCTCTCCTGCAAGGCCCGATATAGCCGTAAAAATTGCTCATCTACCCATTCAGACCACCGCAAGAAAAGAGGCCGAGAACATTTCAAAGTTTTATGTAAGGATGCATTCATTGGCTTCTCTGAATACCGAAAAACCAATGCATCAGAGATTGGAGTGGATGGCCCAAAATGCAAGGGCATTTCTTACCGAAGGTTCCTACCCGGCCAAAATGTATGATTATACCCAAAAATTGTACAAGTCCGGGATTTCCTGGGAGCAAACCAGAGATTCGATCTACTACCGATATCAGGTCAAAGAGGAAGATGGATATGATTTTACCTCAAGAAACCTACATTGCAATGGCTGTTTTGCTGCAGGAATAAATTTTGCAGCCAGCTTGGTGAGCCTGTTTTATGGGGAAGGTGATTTGAAATCCACCATAAAAATTGGAGCACTTGCGGGATGGGATTCCGACAATCCTACATCCACCTGGGGGGGATTGATCGGTTTTATGATCGGAAAGAAAGGAATAGAAGAAACTTTTGACCAAAAGTTTTCCAACCGATTCAATATCCACAGGACCCGACAAAACTTTCCCGGGGATGGGATCGATACTTTTGAAAATATGGCTCAAATGGGACTTTTAGTCACCGATAGGGTTGTCAAAGAAGAAATGGGTGGAAGCCTTGACTCTAAAAAAAATACTTGGGTGATACCACTTCAATCAACCGAATGAGTTCTTGGTCTGCTGGTGTACACCTATAAATCTAAAGGGTTTTCAGCCAATCCTCAAAGGCTGAAAGTGTAAAAGTAACGTCCTCCTCAGACAGGGCATCGTTAAGGAAATAACTCTCAAATGCGCTGGGCGGAAGATAGACTCCTCTGTCCAACATCCCGTGGAAATATTTTTTAAAATATTCGTTATTGCCCAAAGCTGCTGTTTCAAAATCCACCACCGGCTCTTTGGTAAAATGAAGTGAAAGCATTGAGCCATAACGATTGATCTGATACGGAATTCCTTTTTTATCCAATACCTCTTGCAGTCCCAAGTGTAAGGTTTCGGTTTTTTTATCGAGCCGCTCAAAAATTTCAGGGTTTTCATTCAGTGTTTTAAGCATTGCAAATCCGGCTGCCATGGCCAAGGGGTTGCCACTCAATGTCCCGGCTTGATAGACAGGCCCTTCCGGAGCCAAATGACGCATAATTTCTTTTTGCGCCGCAAAGGCACCGACCGGAAGTCCACCGCCCAAGACTTTTCCATAGGTACAAATATCGGCTTTGATGTTGAGCCGTTCTTGTGCTCCTCCTCTGGCCAATCGAAATCCGGTCATTACCTCGTCAAAAATCAACAGGGTTTGATGCGCATCGCAAAGTTGGCGTAAACCTTCTAAAAAACCTTCCTTGGGTGGAATACACCCCATATTACCGGCAACCGGTTCAATGATGATGGCTGCAATCTGCTCCGGATGTTGATCAAAGTGAAGTGCAACACTTTCCAAATCGTTGTACTTTGCCAAAAGGGTATCCTTGGCGGTTCCTTGGGTCACTCCGGGGCTGTTGGGAGCTCCAAAAGTCACAGCGCCGCTACCGGCCTGAATCAAAAAAGCATCGGAGTGACCGTGGTAACAACCTGCAAATTTGATGATCTTTTCCCTTCCTGTATAGCCTCTGGCCAATCGTACGGCACTCATGCAGGCTTCTGTTCCGGAATTGACCATTCTGATCTTATCAATGTTGGGTACCATTTGTATCGCCAATTGGGCGATTTGGGTTTCCAATTCGGTGGGCATACCATAGGAGGTTCCTCTGTCTGCCCTTTCCTTCACCGCTTTGATGACGGGTTCAAAAGCGTGGCCCAAAATCATGGGGCCCCAACTGGAAATGTAGTCAATGAGTCGGTTCCCATCTTCATCATACAGATAGGCGCCTTTGGCTTTCTCTACAAAAACAGGGGTGCCACCTACGGCCTTAAAGGCACGAACGGGAGAGTTCACCCCACCGGGGATGACCTTTTGGGCGGACTGAAAAAGGTTACTGCTTCTTTGGTATCGCATTTTTATTGTAATTGGGGGATGATTAAATTTTGACCTAAAAATATGGTGTTGTTTTCGATTTTGTTTTCCTGAACAAGGAGTTGTAAATCAACTTTATATTTTTTGGAAATAGAATAAAGGGTATCGCCTTTTTGTACCTGATGGGTTTTATGGTCAGTGATGGTAGTGATGCTTTCTATTTCTTTTTTTGCCTTTCTTTTTGTGAGATCGTAACGATCCAAACGGTAACGTTCGATCAAGCTGATGAGTTTGTCAGGGTATTTGGGGTCGGTAGCATAGCCTGCTTTTTTAAGTCCTTTGGCCCAGGCTTTGTAGTCATTTTTTTTAATATCGAAAAGAAAGTCGTATCGCGACCGAGTGGTCAAAAACAGGGAATGGTCCCGATAGGAGGTGCGTGGGTCTTTATAAACCCTAAAGCATTCTCCTTTTTCGTCGTCATCGTGATAGATCCGCTTACCCCCCC